>CAZCSY010000163.1:703-1521 GCA_964501505.1 uncultured Planctomycetia bacterium | reverse complement strand
AGAAGTACAACCGCCAGGGGCACCTCTTCCGGGGCCGTTACCGCGCGACCATCGTGGAAAAGGAACCCAACCTTACGCGCCTGACCCGTTATATCCACTTGAATCCTCAGCGCGTGGGCCGCGAGCCGGACTATCCTTATTCGAGCCTCGCCCACTACACCGAGCCGGTCCCTCCGGGCCTGCGGGTGTTGGACATAACAGAAGAGGTCAGTGAGGTCCTTGGACATTTGTCCGCCGCAACCTATTCGGATTATATGAGGCAACAGCCGGCGGAAGAAGGAAAGACCCTCCACAGGGAGCTCCATAGGAGGATCTGTCTGGGATCGGCGGATTTTACAAAGAGCATTTATGAGATGTTGGAGCAGGCGAGCGGCGAGGCCGAGCAGGTCCCGGGCCGGCGCCGGAAGCTCGTGCTGCCGCTTATCTCAAGCATGGTCGTCGCGGCGGTCGCCGGCTCTGTCCTTTTCTACGCGCATCAGAAGAATCAAAGGAGGGCGGAGTTGGCTTCAGCCCTGCTGGAAGAGCCGTTGCCCAGCCCCCAAGAGGTCGCGATCCCCTTTGAGATCGTGGGCCTGGACGGCAGCGTCTGGCAGATCAAGTTCGTGGCCGGCACGCCCTTCCAGACCGTGGATGAGATCACCTTTGAGGACGGCAAGATGGTATCTGAGAACCTGAGCCTGAACGGGTATCCGGCCTCCAATTATACCTTAATAAAGGAGGACGGCCGCGTGATCTGGGAGACGATGCAGACTTCAAGTAAGGGTAGTACCGGGTCCTGGCGCGGCGAGGTCGAAGACGGCAAGATGCAGGGTGTCTTG
>CAZCSY010000163.1:0-693 GCA_964501505.1 uncultured Planctomycetia bacterium | reverse complement strand
CGCCCAGGATGGAGCGTCGCAGGATTTTTCTTTTGTGAGCTTGTCCTACAGGAGGGCTGAGTCATGAAGATCAGAATGATTTTTCTTATCGTGTTGTGCTGCCTCCTTGCGGCGGCGCCCCGGGGTTTCGCCGAGGAGGCCCAGACGGTCACGAAGGCGATGATCATCCAGGTGACACCCGGTACGATCGCGCTTCCCGAGGGGGAGGCAGCCCGCATACCGCTCTCGGCCGCGCGCATCCGCTCCACGGACCTGCGCGACCTGAACGCCAAATACAATGCCGTGGCCATCGAGAAGCTCTATCGGCCCCTTGAGCCCGCGGCAGCGGCGGCGGTACCGGGTTCCGGCAGCAAGAGCGTCATGCTTACCAAGAAAGAGGAACCTGAGGGGGCGACGCTGGACATGAGCAAAATCATAAGAAAAGAGTTGCGCAAGAAGGTGCGCAACGAGGGTCGGCAGGTCGAGGAGCAGCCGGACGCGTATCTGGTCGAGTTCGAGCTCAAGCCGACCATTGAGATGAAAGATGTCGTGGTCGCCTACTGGGTCTTGCCCGTGGTGACCTTCGTGCAGGAAGTGAATCCCGAAGAAGAATAAAATCGATGAACATAAGGATTGATAACTCCAACGTACTTAGCCCCGAAAGGCAGGTGAGGACCATGGAGGCCTTGACATGGACCGGTAAGCGCGCTGCAC
>CAZCSY010000162.1:0-1524 GCA_964501505.1 uncultured Planctomycetia bacterium | reverse complement strand
TCCTTGGCCAGGACGATGACCTTTCGCGCCCTTTCGGTGAAACGATTAAACATGCCCGTGCCTCCGTGTCGCTTTATGAGATCTTCGCTAATTTATCCCGTATGATCTCGGCGCGCTTGACGTCGCGCTCATTGGCCGTCAGCTTCTTGTTTTCGATCTTCTGCAGGTGCGCCGGCTGGGTCAGGATGAAGAGCTCGTTGATCAGACCCGACTCGAGCCCCTTGATGAGACCTATGTCGTGGCCGAGCCGCAGCATGGACAGGAGCTCGACCGTCTCGTTGCTCGAAATGATGTGGGCGTTCTTGAGCGTCCCGTAGGAACGCCAGATGCGGTCCTCGAGCATCTCGCGGTGGTCCGAGAGGAGCGCCTGACGGGCCTTTTCTTCATGTTCGATGATCTGCGCGATCACGCCCTTGATATTATCCAGGATCTCTTCTTCGCGCTGACCCAGCGATACCTGATTGGATATCTGGAAGAAGTTACCCGACGCCTGCGTCCCCTCGCCGTAGAGACCGCGCGTCGTGAAGCTGAGCTTCGCGATGGCCTCGAGGACCCGGTTGATCTGACGGATCATGACGAGCGCCGGCAGATGGAGCATGACGGAACCGCGCATGCCCGTACCCGTGTTGGTCGGACAGGCCGTCAAAAACCCCCACTCGGGCTTGAAGGCATACGAGAGGTTGGCCGCGAACGCGTCATCGATGGCGTTGATGGTCCGCCACGTCGCCTCCAGGTCAAAGCCCGACGTCATCGCCTGGATGCGCAGGTGGTCCTCTTCGTTGACCATGACCGCGACCGTCTCCTCGCCGTTGATGAGGACCGCCTTCTGGGCCGAGCGCACCGCGTGCTCGTTGGACATGAGGTGCCGCTCGACGAGGAACTGCTTATCGATGGAGTCCATGTCGTCCAGCCGCACGTAGAGGCTGTCCTTGAACAACGGCGTCTTCTCGAAGACGGCCTTGGTGAGCGTCAAGATATGCTCGGCCTCGGGCTTCTTGGCCCAGTGCGGAAAGGGGGCGCCGGCGATATTACGGGCCAGACGGATGCGCGAGGAGATGACGATGTTGGCGTTCGGACCCACCCCCTTGAGCCATCCGCCCGTATGATTGATGAGGTCGTCGATGATCATGTGTCCTTCGGGTTGGTCTTTTTATCTTTTTCAATCTCTTTGATCACGTCGCGCAGGTGCGCGGCCTCCTCAAACTCCTCTTTCCGGATCGCCTCCTTCAGGCGGACCTTCAGTTCGTCAAGGGTCAGGGTCTTGGCCGGCGGCCGCCTGGCCGTCCCCGGCGGGGCCTGGGATTCCTGCGCCGCCATCGGGATCATCTTGCCGACGTGGCGGGTCGCGCCGTGAATACGCTTGAGCAAGGTCCCCAGCTGTTTGGCAAAAGAGGTATAACATTCGCCGCAGCCCAGCCGGCCTATCTTGCGGAAGTCCTCGTACGTCAGGCCGCACGCCCCGCACTGCAGGACGCTCGGCGCCTTCTCGGCGCCGCTCAACTGCTTGCCGTACTCGACGAGGCC
>CAZCSY010000161.1:0-1684 GCA_964501505.1 uncultured Planctomycetia bacterium | reverse complement strand
CGCGAGAACAAGATCCTCGTTAAGCGCACGGCCTTGATGCACTATAACCTGGGGGTCTTTTATACTCAGAATCAGGAGTTCGAGCGCGCGGTCAAGGAATTTGAGAAAGCCGTGGAGTTGAATCCCCAGGACGCCGCCTCCTTCTTTAATCTGGGCTACATCTATGCCGAGCACCTTCAGAACCGCCCCAAGGCGGTGGAGCACTTCAGGAAGTATCTCAAGCTGGCCCAGAAGGGCGATAAGGATGCCGACTGGGTTAAACGCTATATCTTGACCTGGCAGACCTGGGAGGGAAAAGTTCCGATCAAGTAAAGTTGGAGTTTCTGCAACCAGTTATTTCACGCATCGGACAGGAGGGCAGTTCTATGAGACGGGTTTTGATGGGGGGCATTCTGGCGGCTGGGTTTGTTCTTTGCGTCGTTTCTGCAAGCTACGCGTGGTGGGGAAAGAAGGCGAAAGAGGCGCCGGCGAGCACCAAAGAGGTTGCAAGGGTCGAGGCGTCTGTAAGAGCCGAAGAGGCGGTTCCCGCTGCGCCGGCCGAAGAGATCAAAGAGGAAGAAAGGCCGGCCCCGGTTCCGCCGGCCGTCTCCACGGAGGATCTGGCCAAGAAACGCGCCCAGAAAGAGAAGAAGCGCAAGGCCATCGACGGCAACCAATGGGAAGTGACCGTTATCCCGATGTCGGGCAAGGGCGAGAAGACCCTGGACACGCTCGTCTTTTCGGACAATAAGTTTTTTTCCCAGGTCTATGAGAAGAAGGGCTACGCGCCATCGAACTATACCGTCTCCCTGACGGATGAAGGCAGGCCGGTCGTCGAAACGATGCAATCCGAAGAAAAGATGGGTATCCTCTTCTGGCGGGTCGAGTTTGACGAGAATCTCGCAGGATGCCGTGGCGTCATCAGCCATCAGGTATCGGAAAACAAGACCGAGGATTATTCTTTTGTGAGCACAGGCAAGAAGCCTGTCGTGAAGTAGGGGGGTACGAGGCATCCATGGTGGAGTTTGCCAAGATCATAAAAAAAGTGAGGCGGGACGAATCGGGCTCCTCTCGTGAAGGAACCGCGCCGTTCCGGCGCCGTCAGGAGCCGGCGCCGTCGTCCGTCCCGAAGACCCGTCGGTCCGAGACGCGGTCCGGGCCGCAAGGGGGGCCGTTGCACCCGGAGTCCGGGCATCGTGAGCCGCCCCCTGAGGCGTCCGTCCCCGTCTTCGAAGAAGGGGAGTCGCTCAAGGGAGAGATTTCGTCCAAGCCCGTCAAGCCGTTCTTTTCGCAGCACCGAGCCGGGAGGGTTCCGCGGGCATCTGTCCCTCAGGAGGCGGCGCCGGGAGAGGATACAGAGGCGGCGTCTTTGCCTCAGCCTCAAAAAATAAGGAGGGCGACGGCGGATCTCCCGGAAGAGGCCAGTCGGAGTCTGCCGATGTCGGAGGCCTTGGGCCTCTACGACCGCATGATGGAGTTGAGCCGTTACTTCTTGGACAAGGATCTGGATCCGGAACAGGCCAATGTCCGTTCTCTCAGATCGTTGGTGAGCGAGGTGGCCTGTGTCGTCAGCTCGGGCGATGAGCGGCTCATAGAGTTGGCGGTCACATATCTTTTGAAAGATGGGGACAGTTACCTTCCTCAACACAGCGTGAACGCGACGATCCTTTCATTGGCCATCGGCCAGGGGGTGGGCTATGGTGCG
>CAZCSY010000160.1:0-1684 GCA_964501505.1 uncultured Planctomycetia bacterium | reverse complement strand
TACCGTATAAAAGACGTCTGTACATAACCGAAGACAGATAAGGTTATGATGCCTTTTCGTTGGGGAGACATCCGCATCCTTCCCGCGAAATTGTTAGTCATCTACTTCGAAACAGTTGGTGCATTGAACGAAGAGCTTCCAATCCTGGCAGCGATGGGTATTAGGGCGATAGTTGAGACAGTCTGCAAAGACAAAAATGCCGCCGGGGAATCCTTGTACTGAGGTACTCCCAGTTGTTTGGACCAGGTTGTTAGGTCTTTAAGGTAGTATTCTGTAGTAGTAGCATCTTCTTTCTTTTTGCTTCTTTTTCTTTCTTGTTAGATAGTGTTACATTGTTACATTTGGTTTGTCAAGCCTTCACGAGAACCTTCCTGACTTTCCTCTGGACATCGCCGCGGGCGCCGAAGTGGACTTCCGCCGGCGTGCGGTAGCCCAGGGCTTGATGCGGACGGTCTCGATTGTAGAACCTGAAGTATCCATCCAAGCCCCACCAGGCGTCGTCAGGGTCGGTATAATCCTTCAGGTAAACCTCTTCGTACTTGACCGTCCGCCACAGCCGTTCCGTGAAAATGTTGTCAAATACACGCCCCCGGCCGTCCATGCTGATCGCGACGCCCGCCTTCTTCAGCTCCTCGATCCAGTCGGCACTGGTGAACTGGCTGCCCTGGTCCGTGTTGAATATCTCCGGCTTGGCCGCCCCCAACGCCTCACGAAGACCCTGCACGCAGAACCATGCGTCCAGCGTCGTCGACAAAAACCACGACACCACGTACCGGCTGAACCAGTCCAGAACCGCCATCAGATACACAAAGCCACGCGACAGCCGGATATACGTTATGTCCGCGGACCAGACCTGGTTCGGACGTTCGATCCGCAATCCCCGCAGCAAATACGGGTAAATCCGATGCTCCGGACCGCCCGGCACACTCAGCCGCGGCTTTGGATAGATCGCCTCCAGGCACATCAGCCGCATCAAGCGACGGACCCGGTTGTGGCCGATCGTGATGCCCATTCGTTGCAGAGACACCGTCATCCGCTCCACCCCGTAAAAGGGCGTCCGTGTGTACTGCTGGTCGATCTCTCGCATCACAGCCAGATCGGACGCCCTGGACCCGAGTGGCGTGTAATACAGCGTGCTGCGAGGCACGCTCAGCAATCGACATTGTTCCCGCACGCTCATCTTGCAGCCTCCCAGCTCGATCATCCCTCGACGCCGTTCGAGGGGCAAAGACCCAGCTTTTTTTTCAAATACTCCACCTCCATCGTCAACCGGCCGATCTGCTCATAAAGGCTGGCCTGGGCCTGGCCGTCTGCCGCCGTCCGCGCCTTACGGCCGTCCGACAGGACCTCCGGCAGCCGCTTCAATGCCTCGGCCTTCCATTTGGCCACCTGCGAAGGATGCACCTCAAAGGCCCCCGCAATCTCGTTGATCGTCTTGTGACCGGCAATCGCCTCGACCACCACACGCGTTTTGAACGCACCTCCATGACGCTTTCGCTGGACCATGATAGCCTCCTGTTCGACGCCACCATACCACAGCGATACTACCTTATCCAGTGGTCCGAAAAACCGGGAGCATCATAACCTACGACTCGAATGACGCAAACAACGTGGGGCTGTTCGGCTTTGTTGGCAACGGCGAAGTCAGGAAGGATTTAATTACTGGGTGTCGATTAG
The DNA here is from genome assembly GCA_964501505.1 of uncultured Planctomycetia bacterium. Classification (GTDB taxonomy): domain Bacteria; phylum Omnitrophota; class Gorgyraeia; order Velamenicoccales; family Velamenicoccaceae; genus CAZCSY01. Next base: position 7 of record CAZCSY010000160.1, on the reverse strand, counting down.
TAGAGTA
>CAZCSY010000159.1:0-1774 GCA_964501505.1 uncultured Planctomycetia bacterium | reverse complement strand
TCTCTCCCTTTGACGCCAACAAGCGGCGCCACACCTCTTTTGCCTCGGTGGACGTCATCCCTCAGGTGGAGGGGGATATCGTCATCGAGATTAAGCCCGAGGAGATCAAGGTCGACGTCTACCGCGCCGGCGGCCACGGCGGCCAGCACGTCAACACCACGGACTCCGCGGTGCGCATCACCCATTTACCGACGGGTGTCGTCGCCCAGTGTCAGAACGAGCGCTCGCAGCACCAGAACAAACAGGTGGCGATGAATATCCTGAGGTCGCGCCTGTACGAAAAAAAGCGCCGCGAGCAGGAAGACAAGAGAAACGAAATGTACGGTAACAAGCAGAAGATCGAATGGGGTTCGCAGATCCGTTCCTACGTCCTGCATCCTTACAGCATGGTCAAGGACCACCGGACCGGGCATGAGACGGGGGACGCGGCCGGCGTGCTCGACGGGAAACTGGATAGATTCATTGAGGCGTTCCTGCGTCAGAGCCGCCTCAAGGGATAAAGAAGATTTATGCTTAAGTTCATCGTCAACAAGATGATGGGGAGCCAGAACGAGCGGGTGCTTCATTCCATGAAGCCGATCGTGGCGGCGATCAACGCCCTGGAGTCCCGGATGCAGGCGCTCTCAGACGAAGAGCTCGCCGGCAAGACCGCCGAGTTCAAGGCGCGCATCAAGCAGTTCTTCGAGACCGAAGGTTATGCCGGGGCCGACGAACAGACGCAGAAGGGCCTGCGCCGGAAAGTGCTGGAGAGCCTTCTGGTTGAGGCCTTCGCCGTGGTGCGCGAGACGAGCCGGCGCACGATCGGGCTTCGTCCCTTTGACGTCCAGCTCATCGGCGGCATCGTCCTGCACCGGGGCGGCATCGCCGAGATGGCGACGGGCGAGGGCAAGACGCTCGTGGCGACCCTGCCGGTGTATCTCAATGCGCTCCTGGACCTGGGCGTCCACGTGGTCACGGTCAACGATTACCTCGCGCGGCGCGACCGCGAATGGATGGGGCCCATCTATGAGTTCCTGAATCTTTCGGTCGGCGTGATCCAGCACGACATGATGCATGAGGAGAAGCAGATCGCCTACCGTGCGGACATCACCTACGGGACGAACAACGAGTTCGGCTTCGATTACCTGCGCGACAACATGGTTGTCGACAGGTCGCAGTGCGTTCAGCGCGTCCTCCACTACGCCATCGTCGACGAGGTGGACTCCATCCTGATCGACGAGGCGCGCACGCCCCTTATCATCTCGGGCCCCACCGACGACTCGGTGGACAAGTATTACGTCATCAACCGCATCGTCCCGCAGCTCAAGCGCCGCATCATCCTCGAAAAAGACGAGATCGAGGCCAAGTATAAGGGGATCGACCTCGCCGAAGGGTATGACGCGGTGGTCGACGAGAAGAACCATACGGTCAACCTGACCGAGCCGGGGATCGTCCGGTGCGAGAAACTCCTGGGCGTCGGGAGTCTTTATGATGACCTGAGCGGCGAGTGGGCCCACCACATCACGCAGGCGATCAAGGCGCATGATCTCTTCGAGCGCGACGTCGATTACGTGGTCAAGGACGCCAAGGTTATCATCGTCGACGAGTTCACCGGACGGCTCATGCCAGGGCGGCGCTGGTCCGACGGCATGCATCAGGCGGTCGAGGCCAAGGAGCGGCTGCGCATCGAGCGCGAGAACCAGACCTTGGCGACCATCACGTTGCAGAACTACTTCCGCATCTACGAGAAGCTCGCCGGCATGACGGGCACGGCCTTCACCGAGGCCAACGAGTT
>CAZCSY010000158.1:0-1780 GCA_964501505.1 uncultured Planctomycetia bacterium | reverse complement strand
AAGTCCTTAAGGCTCATGCGGGCGTCCTTTGCGAGCCCCGTCGTCGGATAGTGCGTGATCACCCAGCGCGTGTGGTTTATCCGCCGGTTGACGAGCGGCCGCAGGACGCGCTCCCGACCCATGAGACGGACCATGGGCACCCGGGCCAGGATACGCGTGTTTTGTGTCGCATGGATACCGATATAGACTGTGGCGCGCTTCATGGCCTGCAGGCGGTGACGCGGGAAGTCGGCGATCTGACGGCCCCGCGCCGTTTCGAAAAAGATCCGCGTCAGTTCTTCGTGGGTCATGGTGTATTCGGCGAGCGCCCCTCTCAGCAGACACTTTCTGTAAATCGCCTGGACCAGCGGCAGGGCCCGCACGCCGCTGAAATCGATCATCACGACGTCCTTCGTCGTGACCTTCGTCGAATAATCCACCAGGATATCGGCAAGCTTCTCAATACGCGGATCAGACATTATATCTCCCCCGATTTGCTCATCTCCTCTTTTCGGATTCTCTAAATTCTCTGAATCACGGTCACCTGCGTGTCCAGGTTATTTCCGGAGCGGGGCTTGACGATATAGACCGCGCCGTTCTCCCCCTCAAAGTACAGGTTGATGCCGGAGACCGCCACGAGGTGACCGAAGGAAGCGGGTAGGGGCGGCTGCATCTTATCATACGAAAAACCCCCGCTGCTTTTACCGAAGGCCGACTGCGCCTCCAATGCGCGCGCCGAAAAAATCCCCGCCACCAGACAACCCACCACAAAACCCACCCATATGTAACGTCCCTTTCCCATCCTCACCTCCGTTTTACCCTCACTTGCCTTCCCACCGAAGGTCCCGCGTCACCGGCTCTTGCCTTCATGTGATGCGGGACCGAAGGTCCCATGACGCCTGTCTTTTCGCGGCACGGGATAAAACGCCCCGGCTCGCCCCCTCCCGCCTTGCCGCGAGCAGGGGCCTTCCTTAATCGTTCACACCGAACTTCTGGCGCCGCATCCGCTTCTTCTCTTTATGCTTCTTCTTCCAGGCGAGCCGGCGCTCATGAATGGCCCGGGACGGCCGCACGCGCCTGCGGGGCTTGGGCCGGTGCCGCCATGCCTTGAGCCGCGTCTCCAGGCGGGCAAGGGCCAGCCGCCTGTTGGCCTCCTGAGAGCGCCGCTCCTGCCCGACGGCGGCCAACCCCGTCGGCACGTGGACCGCGCGCACCGCCGTCAGCCGCTTGTTCTTGTGCTGGCCGCCCGGCCCCGAACTCTTGAAGCACTCTATGCGAACCTGTCGTAAATCCACGTCACCACATTATACCGCCTGCGCCTCATCGTCAAGAAAACATTGACAAATCCGGACGGACGGGTATAATTGCTTCACTGAAAATTCCTGTTCTTGCTTAAACAGAAAGGTCGATCATGGCGAGAAATTGCATCATTTGCGATAAAAGGGCGCGGCGCGGAGGCTCCATCGCCCGGCGCGGTATGGCTAAGGTAAAGGGTGGCGCCGGCCGCAAGATCACCGGCCGGTCCAAGCGGACGTTCAAAACGAACGTCCAGAAGCTGCGTATCCTCACGCCCCAGGGCCGCGTTGTCAGCGCGTACGTCTGCACCAAGTGCCTCAAGGCCGGCAAGGTCAAAAAGGCCCTGTAAGCAACACGTTAATCCAAAAACCCCTTTCCTCCCAGGAGAGGGGCTTTTCTGTGCGACGCCCCGTCAGACTCAAGGAGCAATCCCTGTTCCGGCAGACAATAAAGAAGTTTTTCGGCAAAAGTCGGCGAGGAATTGCATTTTTGCCGTAGCGACCCG
>CAZCSY010000157.1:0-1781 GCA_964501505.1 uncultured Planctomycetia bacterium | reverse complement strand
GACGACCTTTACGGTATCCGGCTCATCTTCAATAATCAAAATTTTACTCATATTTTATCTCCCCCCTTAACTATTAGTGTATATTTGTTTGTCGTTCTTCTACCTCCAATTTTCGCATTGCGCCTGTAAGCGAATATACTGCCACCAGTTAACAAACAGCCTGCTTTAAGTTAGAATAAGGCTCATACCCAAAAAGGAGCCTTATTCCATGAAAAGACGTATCTGGACCTCAAAACAAAAGTCCCAAATCGCGCTGGAAGACCTCTCCGAACAGATAGACATCAGCACCCTCTGCCAGAAATACCAGGTCTCCCAGACCCAGTGCTACAAGTGGCGCGACCTGTTTTTGGCCAACTGCCAGCAGTCCTTTGAGGTCAAAAAGCAGTCTCAGAAAGAGCAGCACCTTGAATCAGAGGTCTCAAAACTCCGGAACATCATCGGAGACCTCACAATCGAGTTAAAAAAAGCGAATACGAGCTATGAGAAGGCAAAGATCGCAATCAACAATACACAGAGACCTGGCATTGCTGGCCATGATCGAGCCCATCAAGACCGATGACTGGCTTGAAGCCGTAGGAATGTCCGTCAATAGGCGGTTCCCGGAAGGCATTCGCGAGTCTCTCAAAGATCGGTCTTTATTCCTGATCTCAGACAACGGCTGTCAGCCGACATCACAGAGATTCATGATGAACTGCTCATTACTCGGCATCAAGCAGATATTCACGACCTGGTCGAACCCTCGCGGCAACTCGGATACCGAGCGGGTCATGCGAACCATCAAGGAGGACCTGGTCTGGGCCTATGGCTGGGATAACCCGTTTGCCTTTGCTGAGGCCTTGAAGCAATGGATCGAGGCCTACAACACGGATTACCCGCATCAGGCCCTAAACAACATGACGCCGAGGCAGTATTTTGAGCACGTAAACCAACAAATCAAAGAGCCGGATTCTAACTTAAAAATGGCTTGCTAAGGTAGTGGCATTACACGGTCGTTGAGGTCGACCCAAAGACCCAATTCCTTTATTGTCCGCCCTACTATCTTAGGAATATGTTCAACAAGGGTTCTGAATTTAATTTCACTTTTCTGTAATTCCTTCTCCCTCTGTTGCTTACGCTCAATATCTATCGTTTCAAGTTCAGCTATCCGCTTTTTCAGGAGTTTTATCTCTTCAATAAGTTCTTCTTTGGTTTTATCCGTCATCTTTATTCCTTAAAGCAAAAACCCAAGGCCTGCATTTCTGCAGTGTCTTGGGTCAATCTAAGGCCAGAGATAACAATTGTCGGCCATCCTCTCCATCGTCAATAATCAATTTCCTTGTTTTCTCCATGGATTCCCCCTCTGAGGAAGAGGCTTTCTTGCCCCCATAAGGACATCCGTGTGTGCTGGGAACACTCATGTAAATATATAGTATTAATCTATATTATAAATTAAATAGTGTCAAGTATATTAGAATATAATATTATATGTCTAGTGTTGCGATGCTGAGAGGACAAAAAAGAAGGAGTGAAGAGACGGGGTTGGATGAGAAGCCTTACCACTTAAATCTGACTCCCCCCTCAAGGTACCTTCCGGGAGACAGGGAAGAAGTAATCAGTCCCGTATTTGCTATTCGTGAAATTGTGGACGACGATGACCCCCAGCTACCCAAATAAAAAACAGGAGCCGGTTCTAACTTGAAAACCCCTTGACTAATGGGGAGCATTACACTAATGCCCTAACTCTTTGACACGTCAAATCATAGAAAAAGCCCCGACTAGTGTTCCTAGTCAGGGCTTTTCTT
>CAZCSY010000156.1:0-1786 GCA_964501505.1 uncultured Planctomycetia bacterium | reverse complement strand
TGGCCGCCCCGGGTTCCATCACCCCGCACAAGAAGTTCAAGGCGCAGGTCTACATCCTGACGAAGGAAGAGGGGGGTCGCCACACGCCGTTCTTCACCGGGTACCGTCCGCAGTTTTATTTCCGCACGACGGACGTGACCGGTTCCATCAAGCTGCCCGAGGGCACGGAGATGATCATGCCCGGCGACAACGTGACGCTCGAGGCCGAACTGATCATGCCGATCGCCATGGAGAAGGAACTGCGCTTCGCGATCCGCGAAGGCGGTCACACGGTGGGCGCCGGCGTCGTTTCCGAGGTCGTCGAATAAGCGCCGTTGGGCGATAGCAACAAGGCGATACCGCCATGACACAGAAGATACGCATCCGACTCAAGGCCTACGATCACCGGCTCTTGGATCAATCGACGAAAGAGATCGTCGAGACGGCCAAGCGCAGCGGGGCGCGCGTTTCGGGCCCCATTCCGCTGCCGACCAAGAAGGAGATCTACACGGTCAACCGTGCCTCCGTCATCGACAAGAAGTCGCGCGAGCAGTTCATCCTGGCGACGCACAAGCGGCTCCTTGAGCTTCACGAGCCGACGGCCAAGACGATCGATGCGCTTCGTAAGCTTAATCTGCCGGCGGGCGTGGACGTGGAGATCCGGTAGACGAAGGACGCGAGCGGTTTTTGACATCGAAGGGAGAAATACAGCAAGCCGGGGCTATTTATCCCGGGTCGCGGGAGTTCTTCGGGGTGCGCCCCGGGGCTTTCCGCAGGAAAGAGGGAGTAAATTTTGGGCGTTTTAGATAACACAATACGTATATTGGGTCGCAAGATCGGCATGACGCAGGTCTTTGGCGAGGAAGGGAAGGTGGCCGCCGTCACCGTGATCGAGGCCGGGCCGTGTGTCGTCATGAGCGTCGGCGCCAAGAACGTCAAGGTCGGTTACGGCGACGTCAAGGAGGCTAAGATCAAGAAGCCGCAGCGCGAGGAGTTCAAGAAGCTCAACCTGCCCGCGAAGCGCACGATCCGCGAGCTCAGGATGGCCGATAAGGGAGACTGGAAGGTGGGTGACGAGGTCAAGGTGGATATCTTCAAGGATGGCGATTTCGTCGACGTCATCGGTATCTCCATCGGAAAGGGCTTTCAGGGCGGCATGAAGCGCTGGGGCTGGTACGGTACGCCCATGAGCCACGGCTCGATGTCACACCGCCGGATCGGCTCCATCGGCGCCAGCTCGGATCCTTCCCGCGTCTTTAAAGGCAAGACCATGGCCGGCCACATGGGCAACGACCGCGTGACGGTACAGAACCTCAAGGTCATCAAGGTGGACGTGGCCAATCACCTCTTGGTTGTCAAGGGCGCGGTCCCGGGGCCGAAGAACGGGCTCTTGGAGATTCGCAGGGCGATCAAGAAGACGTCCAAAGAAGAGAAGAAAGAAGAAAAGAAGGCGTAGCATGGAAAAGAAGAAGCGTATCGTCTTGCCGGTGCATGACATGCAGGCCAAGGTGGTCGAGGAGGTCGAGCTCGACCCCCAGGTCTTCGACGGCTCCGTGAACAAGGCCGTCCTTTATCAGGTCATCACGGCGTACCGGGCCAACCAGCGCATGGGTTCGGCGTCAACCAAGACCCGTAAAGAGGTCTCGGGCGGCGGCCGCAAGCCCTGGCGTCAGAAGGGAACGGGTCGCTCCCGCCATGGCTCGATCCGCTCGCCGTTGTGGCGCCACGGGGGCGTGGTCTTCGGGCCGCACCCGCGGGACTTCGGCTACAGCGTGCCCCAGAAAATCCGCAAAGAAGCTTTGCGGTC
>CAZCSY010000155.1:0-1927 GCA_964501505.1 uncultured Planctomycetia bacterium | reverse complement strand
TTGACCGTGTCGACGATCTTGACGACCACGTTGTTGGAGACGTTGTCGGCGACGCCGTTCCAGTTGGTCTGGCCCAGGGTGGCGTCGACGTTGTTGGCGATGGTCTTGTCAAAGGGGCCGGCGATGCCGTTGGTCGAGTAGGCGATATTGACGAGGGTCACCTTGGTGGAGCCGCCGATGTTCCACTGGACGGCGTTGGCGTTGTTGGAGCCCACGCGGATGACGGCGCCCAGGGCCGGGGCACTCACGGTGATCTTCGGCCGGATGGAGAACGTGGCGGCCGAGACGCTGTAGACGTCGTCGTAGTTGCTGACGTCCGAGACGCGCACGTAACAGGTCTCGGAGTTCTCATCGGCGACCGAGGTCCAGGAGTAGCTGTTGGCGCCGTTGGTGTGGCCGGCGTCATTGGCCGCGACCGTGCTGTAGGAGCCCACAGCGGAGGTCTTGTACTCGATCTTGACGTTCGAGACGGAACCGGAGGCGTCCCACGTGATGGATTTGGTCTCGCCCTTGTACCAGATCTGGCCCGATTCGGGGGCCGTGACGTCGAGGCCGCCGAGGATCGAGAGGTTGGCGGAGGTCGCGCGCACGATGGTCGGCTGGTGGTCCTGGTCAAAGACGCGGACCTTGAGGGTACCGGTCAGGTTGTCCGGGATGTTGGTCCACTGATACGACTGCTGGATGCCGGTCGTGCCGGCCGGACGCACGACGTTCAAGAGATAGGTGGCGAAGTCGTCGTCCGAGGCCTGGACCACGACGTTGGTGTAGGTGCCGGTCGGGGTCCAGAGGATATTCTGGTTCGTGCCGACGGTCCACTTCTCCCCTCCCGCCGGGGCGTCAAGGGAGATCTGGCCGATGATCTCGAAGGTGTTGTCCGAGACGTCAGAGGCGTCGGTGTTGGCCTTGTCCACGACCTTGATCTTCAGGTGTTTGCCCAGGATCAGGTTCGGGATGTCCCAGTTGTAGCTGGCGGGTGTCGCGGGGACGCCGGCCGAGGTCGTGATCTCATTGGGATACGTCGTGCCGTCATTGGTCGAGTAGTAGATGCGCACGTCGGAGACAGGCCCGGCGACCGACCAGGTGATGGCATAGGGTGTGCCCGTGCCGTAGGTCATGATGATGTTATCGAGCGAAGGCGTCAGGACCGTGACGCCGCCCTTCAGCATGAAGTCCGCAGAGACGCCGTAGACGGTCGTGTAGGCGCCGTCGATGACCTTGATCTTGGCGCCCGCGGCGGACAGGATGTCCTGGTCCGTCGGGATGTTCCACTGATGGGTGTTGACACCGGCCGAGACCGCCAACCCCGAGATGATGGTGTAGGCGTAGCCGTCCAGGCCGCCGTCCTTGGAGTACTTGATGTTGACGGTGTCTATTTTGCCCGTGACGTTGAAGACGATGTTCTCAGGAGTCCCCACCACCCACTTGTCGGAGGCGATGGGATCCGTCACGCCGATGGCGCCGTGGATCCAGAAGTTGCCGCTCTCTTTGGCCGTGGCCGGCTGGGCCGGGTCAGAGGCCGTGATGCGGACCTTGCAGTTCACCGACGAGGTGGTCGAGGGGACGGTCCACGGGTAGATGCCGGAGTTCGTGGCCAGGGCCGCCAGCTCCGACCAGCCGGAGCCGTCGTAGAACTCGATCTTGACCTTGTCGATGGCCGCGCCCGTCGGGGTCCAGGTGATGTCGTAGGGGTCGCCGGAGGTCAAAGGCGAGCCGTCGGGCTGGGTGATGACGAAGCTGCCCACGATGTGGAAGACGGCGTCGGATTCGTCCGTGACTACCGTCGGGTTGTTGACGGAGGATACCTTGATCTTGCAGGTGTTCGAGACCTGGTCCGGGACGGGGTTCCAGGCCCACAGCGAGACCGACTCGGCATCGACCGTGGCCAGCGGCGTGGGCACGTAGCCCGAGCCGTAGTCCACGTAGATGT
>CAZCSY010000154.1:0-1990 GCA_964501505.1 uncultured Planctomycetia bacterium | reverse complement strand
AGACCGTCCTGCAACAGTTGACGAGCCGCCACGCCGAGGTCGACGTCGTCATCATTGCCGCCTGCGGGGAGCGCGCCGGCGAGGTCGTCGAGACCCTGAAGACCTTTCCCGAGTTGACCGACCCGCGCACCGGAAGGCCCCTCCTGGATCGTACGGTCATCATCTGCAACACGAGCTCCATGCCTGTCGCTGCGCGCGAGTCGAGCGTGTACACGGCCGTGACGATCGCCGAGTACTTCCGGCAGATGGGGCTCAACGTTTTGCTTTTGGCGGATTCGACGTCACGGTGGGCCCAGGCCATGCGCGAGATGTCCGGCCGCCTGGAAGAGATTCCCGGCGAAGAGGCCTTTCCGGCGTACCTCGAGTCACGCATCGCCTCCTTCTATGAGCGCGCCGGCATGGTGCGTCTGTACGACGGCGCAATCGGCTCCGTCACGATCGGCGGCTCGGTCAGCCCCGCGGGCGGCAACTTCGAGGAGCCCGTCACGCAGGCGACGCTCAAGGTCGTCGGCGCCTTCCACGGCCTGTCGCGCGAACGCTCGGACGCCCGGCGGTACCCCGCCATCGACCCCTTGACCAGTTGGAGCAAGTATCCCAGCTTCCTCGATGCGGACAAGAGGCAGGCCGGCCACGCGATCCTGAAGAGGTCCCACGACGTCGCGCAGATGATGAAGGTCGTCGGCGAGGAGGGGACCTCGCTGAAGGACTACGTCGATTATCTCAAGGGGGAGTTTCTGGACTTCGTGTATCTCCAGCAGAACGCCTTTGACCCCGTGGATGAGGCGACGACGGCCGAGCGCCAGACCTTCGTCTACGGTTTTATCCACGACAACGTGCTCGCGGCCGATTTCACTTTTTCAAAAAAAGAAGAGGCCCTGCGCTTTTTCCAGGAGCTGCGCCAGAACGTGCGCGGCTGGAATGCGACACAGATCAAGACCGACACATTCAAAAAGACGCAGGAGGAGATTGAGTCCCTGATCCGGTCCAAGCGCCAAGAGGCGAAGGAAGGAAACGGTGCGTAAGGTCTATACGAATATCATCCAGATCGCGGGCGATGTGATCACCGTCGAGGCCGACGGGGTGGGTTATGCCGAGATCGCCGAGGTCCGGACGCGCCGCGGGATGTCTCTGGCCCAGGTGATCCGCCTGGAGGGCCGGCGCGTCTCCCTGCAGGTCTTCGCGGGCAGCCGCGGGGTCTCCACGGGCGACGGGGTTCGGTTCCTCGGCCACCCTATGCAGGTGGCGACGGGCGAGGACCTCCTGGGCCGTATCTTCAACGGCAGCGGCCAACCGCTGGACGGCGGGCCGGCGCTTAGCGACCATCTCGTCGAGATCGCGGGGCCGCCCGTCAACCCGGTCCGGCGCATCATCCCGCGCCGCATGATCCGCACGAACATCCCGATGATCGACGTCTTCAACTCGCTCGTCGAATCCCAGAAGCTGCCGATCTTCTCCATTCCCGGCGAGCCGTACAACGAGGTCCTGGCGCGCATCGCCATTCAGGCCGAGGTCGATATCATCATCCTGGGCGGCATGGGCCTGAAGTATGATGACTACCTTTATTTCCGCGGCATCCTGGAGGAGCACGGCGCCCTGTCGCGGGCCCTCTTCTTCGTCCACACCGCTGCCGACCCGACGGTCGAGTGTCTGCTCGTGCCGGACCTGGCTCTTGCCGTGGCCGAGCACTTCGCCCTCGACGGCAAGCGGGTTCTCGTGCTCCTGAGCGACATGACGAACTTCTGCGACGCCCTCAAAGAGGTAGCGATCACCATGGAGCAGGTCCCGTCGAACCGCGGCTACCCGGGCGACCTGTACAGCCAGCTGGCCGCGCGTTACGAGAAGGCCGTGGACTTCGAGACGGCGGGGTCGATCACGGTCCTGGCCGCGACGACGATGCCGGGCGACGACGTCACGCACCCGGTGCCGGACAACACCGGCTACATCACGGAAGGCCAGTTTTATCTCAAGAACAAGGTCATCGAGCCGTTCG
>CAZCSY010000153.1:0-2016 GCA_964501505.1 uncultured Planctomycetia bacterium | reverse complement strand
CCATCGGCTGCGAGGCGATGCGCACGATGTTGTTCGGGTCATAGACCGTGATCACGGGCGAGGCATCCTCATACGTGCGGTAGCGGACCGTCAGGGTCGAACCGAGGAGGATCGAGGTCTCCCGGTTAAGGATGCCCGACTTCTCGAGCGTCGTCACCTGGGTGGAGACCCCGCCGACCTCCTCACCGATCTGGCCGGGAATCGTCTCTTCGGCGGCGACCAGAATGCGGCCCGTCTCGTCGCCGAGCTCATCAAGCTTCTTACGGGTCAACTCGCCCTCCGCGGTCACGGTGCCCTTGATGCCGACGATCTCGGCCTCCAGACCCGTGAGATCCGTTGAGATGCCCGCCAGCTCTTCGGAGATGGAGATGGCGAAGGTGATGCCCGTCTCATACGTGTTATCGGTGCCCGAGGCGCCGCCGTAACCGATGGTCAGCCGACCGAAGTACGCCTTGCCGGCAATAAGCTGGAAGGCGCCGCCGCCCGCCACGGCGTTGTCCAGCGTCCAGGCGTAGATCGCCGTCGTGTAATCCGTGGTCGCCGGCCCCGCGATGGTCTGGGTCGGGAACCATTGGTCGTTGATGTCGTCATAGATCGCGACGGTCGCGTCGCCCAGCTTGTCGGGCGAGATCACGGTGTTCGTAACCAGCATGCCGCTGCGCTCAAGCCACAGGCGCACGGTCAGGCGGTCCAGCGACTCGTTGTACACGACGCTCGACTGGACGGTGATGCCCGTGGTCGTCTCGACCGGCTGCGCGGAGACCACGATTGCCGTCGAGAAGACCGGATTCAGGCCCGAGGACGAGGCGTAAAGATAAATGGTCCCGGCCGCGCTGTACTGTGCGCCAATAAACGAAGCGAGGCCTCCCACGGCCGGCAGAGGATTCTGATACATCGAGAGGCTACCCGGCGCGTCCGCATAGACGGTATTGGATGAAGAATCCTGCAGGAGGACCGAATTCGTCCCCATGGTCTGGTTGCCATAGGTATCGTTAATCGCCACGATGGGCTGCTGGCTGAACGCCGCGTTGACGTTCGCTGTGCTTGACGGCTGCTGGGCAAATTTAAGCTCCGCGGGATTGCCTGGCTGGACCACGATGCTGTTGGACGCTACGTTCGGGACCACCGGCGTGACGGGCAAATCACCGGCCGAAGGGGTGATCGTCGTGGTCTGGGCCCGCTTGAGGTTCGTCGTGAGGGTCGTCGTCGAGGCCCCGCTGGAGAAGGTGACGGCCGTCATCCAGGAATCGGTTGCCGAACCGTTGGGCGCGTCCGCCGTCCCGCTCAGAGCGTAGGTGATGGTCTTGGCGCCGCTGTACGGGGTGGCGCCGTTCGTTGCGTCACAGAGGTTGTCGTACTGGTCCACTGCCTGGATTGCCGGAAGGTTAAAGTTGACGCCGGCGGTCTGGGGCGTGCCGACGGCACCGCTGAATTTGAGGTGATCGCCTGACGTGTGCAGAACGTTGAGTGTGTCCTGGCCCGGGGTCACGCCGCCACGGGAGGCCTCGATGGTAAAGCTACCGGCCAGCTCGTCATAGTAGTAGAAGGAAGCTGTGGAGCTGCCGTCTGAGATGTCCAGCTGGGTGATCGCCCCGCCGCCCGGGGTCAGGCGGAACTCCTTGTTGGCCCCGCCTGAGGTGGAGCCCAGGTCAACGGTCTCGATGCCGGCGGTGACCGGGTTGCTGTACTTGTCAAAGCGGCTGACCGTGTAGGAGGCCTCGGTGCCGGCTATGATGGAGGCGACGTCATTCAAGGTATAGTAACTGGTCCCCTCGGGCTGGACGGTGATGTCGGCCGAGGTGCCCACCTTGGAGGCCGGGTCAATGGCCGAGATGGTGATCGTCTGGGCCACATCATCCTGGACATAGATGGTCACGACACCGGAGCTCAGGGTGTAGTTGTCCGTGGCCGTGCCGTAGCCGCCGTCGGTGTAGAAGAGCGCGGCGCCGGTGTTGGTCATAGTGACCACGGTCGAGGAGTCGGTGTCAACGAGGTTGTCGTACTGGTCATAGGCCT
>CAZCSY010000152.1:0-2044 GCA_964501505.1 uncultured Planctomycetia bacterium | reverse complement strand
TGAATTTCCGCCGATAACATTATGTAATCCGCGGGCATCAGAGAGTTTCCTGATCCGAAAAAAAATATTATGCTAAAAGAAGCATGACAGTCCTTCTAAACAATCGGCGCATATAAACGGCAATAAAGAATCGGGGGTTATTGGGCGGTGAAAAGATATTCCTTCATTCGGTTCAGGCCCCGTTCACCCTTGACCTCGGTCTCGAACAGGGGTACGACGGCCCTGACCCTGTCGCCGAAAATCTTCCAAATCTCCTGCATGTGCCCTTCCTGCATTTCGATTCGGTTTCTGACGAATTCGATCGCGGTTCCCGCCTTGTCTTTCTGAATTACGCCGTTGACGATCACGCCTCCCACCGGTATCCCGAATTCATGGAACCAGTTGATGAACCTGGTAATCACCGCGATCGGAAGGCTTTCCGGCAGGGTGACGAAAAAGAACGATGTCAGATCCTTGTCGGTGAGCAGTCCCTGCGCCCTTTTCATGCGCTCCTTGAAGCCTTGGAGATAGTCCAGCAAGGGGTCCTTCTCCTCCTTCCTGGAGAATGAAAGCATCTCGCGCAGGGATTTCGCCTCCTCCCTGCTTTTGAGCATCTTCTCGACCCAAAGGGAATAAACCTTTGACATGCCCAGGAGTCTCCGGGCGTTCGCGGTGGGCGCGGTGTCGAATACGTAGAAATCGTACTCGTCCCTGAACATCAGGTCCGTCATGTTCTCAAACATGGCGGATTCCTCGAACGCGGGGTTCATGGTCGCAGACTCGGCCAGCCCGATACCGCCCCGCACGCAATGGTCACGAACATAATCGGCCAGATCGGCCCTATCTTGATCGTAAAACCAGTGGTCGCCGGAAGTGTAAAATCGGGATGAAGGACGAAAATTCCGACGATGCCGAATAATAAGCCCAGGAAAACGATATATGACGCGACATAGTTGATAGGAAGGGCGAATCGCCATATCGGGAGAACCGAGGCGAAATAGCAGAAGAGAAAAGCGGCAACAGCCCAAAGAATTCTGCTGTTGGAAAGACCCACACCGAGGACCATGTCCGAGGGGGCTATGGTGCCCACGAAGATGCCGACGAGCGCGATCGCGACGGTGACAACCGTGGTCATGATTATATCCCTTCTCCATTTGTAAATCATCTGGCCCGCAAGTATCCCCGCGACGGTCAGAAAAAGCCACGCCATGGGCGCTGGTTTTAATGCGACCGCGGTGCTTACGACCACATTGCCGAATGCGCCGGCTATGAGGAGAAGATAAAAATATATGAAGGACAGAAGAATGACCCGTGCCAGAGGCGACATCAATTTGTAGCTGAGGCCTCCGAACGACGCCCCGTCGTTGCGCATCGCGATCATCGCGCTTGACTAATCCTGGACCCAGCCGAGGAATAAAGCTCCCGCCAAGATCCATATCAATGCGGGAAGCCATCCCCACTGAATGGCTATGATCGGCCCGATGATCGGCGCCGCGCCTGCGATCGATTTGAACTGATATCCGAATAAAATATTTTTATTCGTCGGCATGAACTCGACCCCGTCCATGTACATCTTCGCCGGGGTCGCCCGTTTGGGATCGGCCTTAATAACCTTGGAATCAATGTATTTTGCATAAATGCGGTACCCAATAAACGCGACTACAAAACCTAATATGAGAACAATGATTGAGTTCATATTGCTCCCTCCCCCATAGGTTTGAATTAATGAATAAAGGCATGTCCGCACCCCGCTTTCTCAATTTCACAATTGAAAGAGCGGTTCCTCCTTGCCCCCTCTTACGCGTCAGGCTGATTTAATGGATTCAATACTCATGTAAACGTTCAGAAATATTTTGTCAATTAGAATACGCTCCCCATGGCTTTTACATTAAAAATTTTCCCTTGACAGAAGCGGTTTAAGGTGCCTGGCTACCCGGTGAGCGGACTCGATTAAAATGGATCTGGGCTTAAAAGACAAAATCGCGGTGGTGACCGCGTCGAGCAGCGGGCTCGGCAGGCCCGACGAGTTCGGCTCGCTCGTCGCGTTCCTTGCGTCGGAGCGCGC
>CAZCSY010000151.1:0-2073 GCA_964501505.1 uncultured Planctomycetia bacterium | reverse complement strand
TTGCGCAGCGAGATCCTGCCGCAGTCGGTCTTGATCTTCGGCCAGATGGACGAGTCGCCCGGCGCGCGCTTCGAGGTCGTTTCGACGGGCATCGCCTTCGCCGAGGCCCTGCAGGCCCGGGGACACAGCATCTTGTTTTTGATGGATAACGTCTTTCGTTTCGCGCAGGCGGGCAGCGAACTCTCGGCGCTGCTCGGGCGTATCCCGTCGGAGACCGGGTATCAGCCGACGCTGACGAGCGAGATCGGCGAGTTCCACGAGCGCATCAGTTCGCGCGAGGGTGCCTCGATCACGGCCATTGAGGCGGTCTACGTGCCCGCCGACGACCTGACCGATCCCGCGGTCGTCTGTATCTTCGCGCACCTGGACTCCATCCTCGTCTTGTCGCGCGAGCGCGTCCAGAAAGGGTTGTACCCGGCGATCGACCCCTTGATGTCGTCGTCGGCGTTCCTGAACCCGAACATCGTCGGCAAGCGCCACTTCGGCGTCGCGCAGGAGGTCATCCGTTTCTTTCATAAGCAGGAAGAACTGCAGCGTCTCGTCGCCATCGTCGGCATCGAAGAGCTTTCCAAGAGCGACCGCGTGCTCTTCCACCGCGCGCGCAAGATGAGCAACTTTTTGACGCAGCCGTTTTTCACGGCGGAGCTCTACACCAACCGGCCCGGACAGTACGTGAAACTGGAAGAGACGTTGCTGGGCTGCGAGCGGATCATCGCGGGCCGCGTGGACAGCGTCTCCGACGAAGATTTTTATATGCGGGGGACGCTCCCGTCCGTGTAAAAAGGAGACTAAGGGACCGGATCTCTTTGTCTCATGCCCAGAGGGAACAATGTTAAAGCTCGGTGAATTGCTGATCAGGCGCGGCATCTTGATCCAGGCGCAGCTCGATACGGCCCTGGGCGAGCACGAACGCACGGGCGAGTTGCTGGGCAAGGCCCTGATCCGCCTCGGCTTCATCACCGAAGAGCAGTTGTTGACGACGCTGGCCGAGCAGCTGGCGATCCCGTTCGTGCCGAGCCTCAAGGAGCGCGCCATCGCCGCCGACGTGATCCAAAGGGTACCGGCGCGCTTTGTCTGGCACTACAAGTTCATGCCGTTGGTGCTCACCGGCAACACGCTGACCATCGCCGTCTCCAACCCTCTCGACGTCTGGCCGACGGAAGACATCAAGTTTCACCTGGGCTTTGAGGTGGAGGTCGTCCTCGCCGTCGAAGAGGAGATCATGGCGACGATCAAGAAGTATTACGGCATGGGCGCCGCCATCGTCGAGGACATCCTCGATAAGGACAAGAAGCGTCCTGGGGTGCCGACCAGGCCTCCCGAGGAGGGGATCGGGTCGATCACGGTGTTGGATTCTCCCGAGAAGATGGCGCAGGACGCCTCGGTCGTCAGGCTCGTCAATCAGCTCCTCGCCGAGGCCATCCAGTCGCGCGCAACGGACATCCACATCGAGCCCTTCCGCGACCGCGTCAAGGTGCGCTACCGCATTGATGGTGTTCTCTATGAGGTGCCGGTGCCCGAGACCATCCGTCAGTTGCATCTCGCCATCACCTCGCGCATCAAGATCATCGCCAGCATGGACATCGTCGAGCGCCGCCTGCCGCAGGACGGCCGGGCCAAGGTGAAGCTCGCCGAGCAGGATGTGGATCTGCGCATCTCCATCATCCCGACGCTCTACGGCGAGAACCTCGTCATCCGTATCCTACCGACGAACATGCTCTTTGACATGAAGGAACTCGGCATGTCGGTCCAGGACACGAGGCTCGTGGAGGAGTACATCGAGAAGCCGCACGGTATCATCTTCCTCACGGGGCCGACCGGCTCCGGCAAGACCACGACGTTGTATTCGTTTCTTTCCAGACTCAACAAGCCCAACATCAAGATCATCACGGTCGAGGATCCCATCGAATACGAGCTCATCGGTATCACGCAATTGCAGGTCAACGCGAAGATCGGTCTCACGTTCGCGAGCGCCTTGCGCAACCTTCTGCGCCACGACCCCGACGTGATGATGGTCGGCGAGGTACGCGACCTGGAGACGGCGGAGCTGGCCATCCGCACGGCCCTGACCGG
>CAZCSY010000150.1:0-2091 GCA_964501505.1 uncultured Planctomycetia bacterium | reverse complement strand
AGAGGAGCCATGCGCGAAGCCCAGTATTACGAGACACTGCCTGGGATGAGGGTGTATTGTCGCCTGTGTCCGCACGGTTGCCGGATAAGCGAGGGTCAGGCGGGGTTGTGCGGCGTCCGTGTCAACAAGAACGGCCGGCTCTATAGCGCCAACTACGGCCGGGCGGCCTCGGTGGCGCTCGACCCCATCGAAAAAAAACCTTTGTACCACTTTCACCCGGGGGAGCCCATCCTTTCCGTCGGCACCGTCGGGTGCAACCTGACGTGCGTCTTCTGCCAGAATTGGACGATATCCAAGCAGGTCGATACGCCGACGCAGGCCGTGGACAGCGCCGAGTTGGTGGCGTACGCCCAAAAACTAAAGTCTTTCGGCATCGCCTACACGTACAACGAGCCCTTCATCTGGTACGAGTTTGTCCGCGAGACGGCGGAAAAGGCGAAGGAGGAGGGCCTGGAGAATGTCCTCGTCACCAACGGCTACGTCAACCTCGAGCCGTTGGAAGAGATCCTGCCGTATATCGACGCGGCCAACATCGACCTCAAATCCATCCGCGATGCGTTTTACCGCAAGATGTGCGGCGGGTCGGTCGCGCCGGTCCTGGAGACGATCCGAACCATGGCCGCGGCCTGCCACGTCGAGCTGACGAACCTGATCGTCCCCGGCGAGAACGACAGCGAGGAGGACATCCGGGATCTGGTAGAGTGGGTCGCGACGCACCTGGGGCCGGATGTCCCGCTGCACTTCTCGCGTTACTTCCCGTGTTACCAGATGACCGCGCCGCCGACGCCCATCGCCACCCTGAAGAAGGCCGAGGCGATCGCCCGCCAGAAGCTCAAACACGTCCATTTAGGGAATATTTGACACCAAAAGACCTGGTCTTAGAGTGTCACTTTGGGGTCTCGCGGGGGGTCAGCGCAGGCGTAGGGAGTTTTCGTCCACGTAGCTTTCGACGCGGGCGCGCTCCCTGAGGGACAGGAAGTACTCGTTGAAGGCCTCGTCGCGCTTGTTTTGCAGGACCTTGCGGCCGAAGGCCTCTTTTTTTTCTTTAAAGACCTCTTCGTCGAGCTCGGGGGTTTTCAGGGACTGAATCACGAGGAAGCCCTGTTCGAGCTCGATGGTCTCTTTGGCCACGCTGCCTTCTTTGAGCGCAAAGGCGGCCTCTTTGAGCGCCGGTGCCATTCCCAGTTCGGAGATATAGGCCTCACGGGTGAAGTCTTCGGTCTCCTTGATCTCGGCGCCCGCCTTTTTGGCCGCCTCATCAAAGGACATGCCTTGCGTGTTGATCATCTCGAGGAACGCCTCGGCTTTTGCGCGCGCCATCTCTTTTGACTTCTGCTCGATCAGGATCTCTTTGATGCGCGGCGCGGCCTCTTTCAGGTCCGGGATGTAGGCGTCTTTCTTTTCGATGATCTGGAAGATGTACATGCCGCGGTTCGTCTGGATGATCTTGCTGAGGGAGAGGACCGGCAGGTCGAAGAGGATCTTTGAGAGCTGAGGCAGCCATCCGAAGTCCGGGATGGGGTCTTCTAATCCGAAGAAGCCGGTCTCCTTCATCTCGACGTTGAGCTCCTGCGCCGTCAGCTTCAGACCCTGCTGGCGGGCCGAGCCCAGGGCCTTGCGCATCGTCTCTTTCATCTCTTCCCCCGGAGGGGCCCGTTCCACGTCGTCGGATTCAAAGCCGATGTAATTCGTGTTGATCTGCGGCGGCACGCGCAGGGTCTCTTTCGACGTCGCGTAGTAGTTCTCGATGTCTTCCTGCGCGACGGTCACGGAGTCCCTATAGCCGCTATAGGGAAAGCTGAGGTAACGCACGCGCGTGGTTACGTTTTCCTTTTCATAGGCCTCGCGGATCTCTTCGTCCGTGACGGAGATGTCTTTGGTGACCTCGGCAAAGAATTTGACAATGGCCAGATTCTGGCGCAGGGTCTCTTCAAACTGGCGGGCGCCGACGCCCAGCGTGTACTTCAAAAAGAACTTACCAGATGCGAGTGTTCCGATTGAAGTGGGTGAAGTTTATACAACGCTGCGGGACACAAACGATGGCAACAAGTCACATCAATCGAGTATTCTATTCTCAACGACAATTCCGGC
>CAZCSY010000149.1:0-2115 GCA_964501505.1 uncultured Planctomycetia bacterium | reverse complement strand
TTCTTGTCGTCGATGGAGGTCCGCGAGAAGCTCGTCAAGGAGGTCGCCGACGAGGCGCTGGGGCTGGGGCCGCTGGAAGAACTCTTGCGCGACGAGGACATCACCGACATCATGGTCAATAATAAGGACTCGGTCTACGTCGAGCGCCACGGATGCCTTGAGCTGACAAGCAAGAAGTTCATCTCGGACGACCAGGTCAAGGTCGTCATCGAGCGCATCATCGCGCCGCTGGGCCGGCGCATCGACGAATCGGTGCCGATGGTGGACGCGCGCCTGCCCGACGGCTCGCGCGTCAACGCCATCATCCCGCCGCTGTCGCTGACGGGCCCGACGCTGACCATCCGTAAATTCGCGCGCGAGCACTACACCGTCGAGGATCTCGTCTCGCGCTTCTACAGCCTGACGCGGCCCATCGCGGACTTTTTGGCGGCGTGCGTCGTGGCGCGCAAAAACATCATCGTCTCCGGCGGCACCGGCTCCGGCAAGACCACCTTTTTGAACATCCTTTCCGCGTTCATCCCCAACACCGACCGCATCATCACGATCGAGGACGCCGCCGAATTGCGGCTTTCCCAGGAGCACTGGGTGCGTCTCGAGTCGCGGCCGCCCAACATCGAAGGCAAGGGCGCGGTGGCGATCCGCGACCTCTTCCGCAACTGTCTGCGTATGCGACCGGACAGGATCGTCATCGGCGAATGCCGCAGCGGCGAGGCGCTGGACATGCTGCAGGCGATGAACACGGGCCACGACGGGTCGCTCACGACGATCCACGCCAACTCCACCCGCGACGTCTTGACACGCCTGGACTCGATGATCCTGATGAGCGGTGTGGAACTGCCCATCCGCGCCATCCGCGAGATGACGGCCTCCGCCATCGACATCGTCATCCAGACCGCCCGCCTCTCTGACGGGGCCCGCAAGGTCACGCAGGTGACGGAGATCTGCGGGATGGACGACGAGCTGCATATCAAGTTCATGGACATCTTTCGCTTCAGACAGGAGGGGGTCGATCCGGAGACGAAGAAGGTCATCGGCAGTTTTGTGGCGACCGGCCACCTGCCCACGTTCTACGACGACCTGATCACGCGCGGCATCCATCTGCCGCGGGAGACCTTCTCCGCCGAGAAGCCGGTGGTTTAAAGGAAGGAAAAATCTTTAGGGGGAGTCGCTGTCATGCCTGCGGATATCAAGACCCTGCTCAAGAGCGCCATCGCGAAGAACGCATCGGATCTGCACCTTGTCCCGGGGCTGCCGCCGATTATGCGCATCAACGGCATATTGGACAAGGTGGGTAACGATGCGCTGGAGGAGGGCGCGATCGAGGTGATGATCAAGGAGATCCTGTCTCCCGGCGTGGTCTTGGTGCCGGGGCAGGACAGGGATATTGCCGTCGAGGTCGGGTCGCTGGCCCGCTTTCGCCTGAACATCTACTATGACCGGACGGGGCTGTGCGGAGCGTTCCGCCTTATCCCGAGGATCATCCATTCCCTGCAGACGCTCGGTGTGCCCACGGTGGTGGGCCGCGTCGCCAAGATGCGCCGGGGCCTCGTCTTGATCACGGGCGTGACGGGCAGCGGCAAGTCCACGACGATCGCCTCTCTGATCGACATGATGAACGAGTCGCGCAGCGACCACATCATCACCATCGAAGACCCCATCGAATACGTCCACGCGCACAAGAAGTGCGTCATCAATCAGCGCGAGGTCGGCACCCACACCCCGTCGTTTGCCGACGCCCTGCGCGCTGCCCTGCGCGAGGACCCGGACGTCATCCTCGTCGGCGAGCTCAGGGACCTGGAGACGATCTCCATGGCCATGACCGCGGCCGAGACCGGCCATCTGGTCGTGAGTTCGCTCCATACCCGCGGCGCGGCGCAGACCATCGATCGCATCATCGACGTCTTCCCCGCGCACCAGCAGGAGCAGGTGCGCATCCAGCTGGCCGACACCATCGAGATGGTCGTCTCTCAGGTCCTCCTGCCGTCGGCGGACGGCGCCCGCCGGTACCTCGGCTGCGAGGTGATGGTGGCCACGACCGCCATTCGCCAGCACATCCGTACCCGCAAGACCCACCAGATCCCCATCGAGCTCCAGACCGGCGCCGAACTCGGCATG
>CAZCSY010000148.1:0-2322 GCA_964501505.1 uncultured Planctomycetia bacterium | reverse complement strand
TCGACGGCGACCAGATGGCGGTCCACGTGCCGCTGTCGCTCGAGGCCCAGATGGAGGCGCGCCTTTTGATGCTCTCCATCAACAACATCTTTTCGCCGGCGGACGGACGGCCGATCACGACACCCACGCAGGACATCATCCTCGGGTTGTGTTACCTTTCGAAGATGAAACACAAAGACAAAGGCGAGGGCAAGATCTTTGCCGACGGCAAGGAGGCCGTGTGCGCCTATGACGATGGCTCCGTCGGCCTGCACGCCAAGATCAAGGTGCGCGCCGGGTCGTTCTATGACCTGGGCGAGGGTGTGCTCAAGGACGAGACGAAGATCGTCGAGACGACCGTCGGGCGCGTCCTCTTCAACGAGTACCTGCCTCAGGGGTTCGGGTTCGTGAACATCGAGCTCAACAAGAAGAACGTCGGACAGATCGTCGCCGCGTGCTACAAGCGCTTCGGCCACGACACGACGATCAACCTCCTCGACCGGCTCAAGGCGCTCGGCTTTGAATACGCCACGCTGGGGGGCGTGTCTATTTCCGTCAGCGATCTCGAGATTCCGCCGGAGAAGACGGAATACATCGCCGAGGCCAAGCGCGACGTCGCCAAGGTCGAGGACCAGTACAAGAAGGGGATCATCACCAACGGCGAGCGCTACAACAGGGTCATCGACATCTGGACGCACACGACGGACCGCGTCTCGGACCTCGTCTTCAAGAAAATGGATTCCTTCAACCCGATCTTCATGATGGCGGATTCCGGCGCCCGCGGCTCCAGGCTTCAGGTGCGCCAGCTCGCCGGGATGCGCGGCCTCATGGCCAAGCCGTCGGGCGAGATCATCGAGAACCCGATCACCGCGAGCTTCCGCGAAGGCCTGACGGTGCTTGAATATTTTATCTCGACGCACGGCGCGCGCAAGGGGTTGGCCGACACGGCGCTCAAGACCGCCGATGCGGGGTATCTGACGCGGCGTCTCGTGGACGTGGCCCAGGAGGTCATCATCACGGAAGACGACTGCGGCACGCTCAACGGCATCTCGCTTTCCTCCATCATCGAGGGCGACGAGGTCGTGGTGTCTCTGAGGGAGCGCATCGTCGGCCGCGTGGCCCTGGACAATATCGTCGACGTCATCACCGACCAGGCCGTCGTCGCCTCGGGCGAGATGATCACCGAGGAGAAGGCCGAGATGCTCGAGCGCATGGGGATCGAGAAGATCCGCATCCGCAGCGTCCTGACGTGCGAGTCCGAGCGCGGCATCTGCGCCAAGTGCTACGGCAGGGACCTGGCCCGCAACGACCTGGTCGCGCTGGGGACGGCCGTGGGCATCATCGCGGCCCAGTCGATCGGCGAGCCGGGTACCCAGCTGACGATGCGGACCTTTCACATCGGTGGCACCGCCTCGCGTATCGTCGAGCAGTCATTCCTGAAGGCGAAGAACAGGGGCGCGATCACCTTCCACAGCCTGCGCGTCGTCCAGAAGGGCAAGGAATTCGTCGTCCTGAACCGGAACGGCTCGATCTCCCTCAACGACCCGCAGGGCCGGGAGCTCGAGCGCAACGCCGTGCCCCAGGGAAGTCTTATCGGCGTCGCCGAGGGTGCGACCGTGGACAAGGGCTCTGTCTTTGTCCGCTGGGACCCGTACACATTGCCGATCCTGACCGAGGTCTCGGGGATCGTGCGCTATGAAGACATCAAGGAAAACCTGACGACGCGCGAAGAGGTGAACCCGTCGACGGGCGTCACCGAGCGCGTCATCGTAGAGCACAAGGTGGATTATCATCCGCAGATCATCATTTTGGACGAGAAGGGCGACGTCGTCGGCATCTATCCGATCCCGATCGGCGCCCACATCCTGGTCAAGGACGGTCAGAACGTCGGCGGCGGCGAGCTGATCGCGAAGATCCCCCGCGTGGTCGCCAAGACCCGCGACATCACCGGAGGTCTGCCGCGTGTGGCCGAACTCTTCGAGGCGCGCCGGCCCAAGGACCCCGCGATCGTCTCGGAGATCGACGGCTTCGTCGAGTTCAGCGAGAACAAGAAGGGGCAGCGCCAGATCATCGTCACCTCGCCGACGGGCATGAAGCGTGACTACACGATCCCGCATGGCAAGCATCCGAACGTCTACCGCGGCGACCGCGTGACGGCCGGCCAGCAGCTGACCGACGGCCCGGTGGTCCTTCAGGACATCCTGCGCGTCTGCGGGGATAAGGTCCTGCAGGAGTATCTCGTCAACGAGGTACAGGAGGTCTACCGGCTGCAGGGCGTCAAGATCAACGACAAGCACATCGAGGTGATCATCCGCCAGATGCTCAAGAAGGTCAAGATCGAGG
>CAZCSY010000147.1:0-2325 GCA_964501505.1 uncultured Planctomycetia bacterium | reverse complement strand
AGAACACCCCGGAGGCAGGATGCCCTACATCAACCTCAAGATTGTCGGAAAACTGTCCCGCGAACAAAAGGAGAGGATCGCTAAAGAGTTTACGGATACGTTGCAGCGGGTCGCCCGCAAGCCCAAAGACGCGACGTACCTCGTCATCGACGAGGTCGACGCTGCGAATTGGGCGCAGGGCGGGCGTTTCTTCGGCTGAACCATCCTCTAAAAACTCTTCAAATGGCCTGCGCCGTGTTGTAGAATAGTTGCATCGTCGCGAGCCTGATTTTTGCGCGGAGGTTTTTGGTGGCGTCTTCCCGGCTGAAAGAGCTCTCTCGGTTAGGCCAGAGTCCCTGGTATGATAATATCGACCGCCGCCTGATCGCCGACGGTACGCTGAAGGCCTTTTTTGACCGGGGTATCGTCGGTGTCACGTCCAACCCCACTATCTTCGAGAAGGCCGTCAACGGCTCTTGTGTCTACGACGAGAAGATCAGGAAGCTCAAGGCGGAGGGCGCGGACCTGGGGGAGATCTGCGATGTCCTGACCGCCGATGACGTGCGCGACGCCGCAGACCTCCTCAAGAGAATCTATGAGGAGACGCGGGGGATCGACGGCTGGGTGAGCATCGAGGTTTTGCCCGCTTACGCGCACGATCCCGAAAAGACGCTCGCCTACGCGCGTCACATCTTTAAGAAGGTCGGCCGGTCCAACGTGATGGTGAAGGTGCCGGGGACGCCGGAGAGCCCGCAGGCCGTCGCGGCGCTGATCGCTGAAGGGATCTCGGTGAACGTGACGCTGCTCTTTTCCAGGGAACACTACCTGCGGGCGGCCCGGGCCTATTGGCAGGGCCTGGAGGAGCGCCTGCGGACAGGCAAGGACCTTAGCGCCGTCGCCTCCGTAGCGAGCGTCTTTGTCAGCCGGATCGACACGAAAGTGGATTATCTCCTGGAGACTTTTTCGGTCCGCCAGACGGTCGTGGAGAAGAGGGCGGCGATCGATGCCCTGAAGGGCCGGATCGCCGTCGCGAACGTCAAGATGATCTACCAGGCTTTCAGGGATATGTTCAGCAGGGCCAAATTCAGCGTCCTGGAGATGCACGGGGCGCGGCCGCAGCGACCGCTGTGGGCCTCGACGAGCACCAAGAATCCCGCCTACAGCGATTGCCTGTATGTGGATAACCTGATCGGTCCGATGACTGTGAATACCATGCCGCACGCGACGGTGCTCGCGTTTGAGGACCACGGCCAGGCGGCCCTGACCCTCGAGGCTAGGCTGGAGGAGGCCCACAGGCAGTTGGCGGCCCTGCCCGAGTTGACGATCGACCTCGACAAGGTCTGCGAGGATGCCCAGAAGGAGGGCGTCCAGGCCTTCGCGAAGTCTTGGGATACTCTGATGCGGTCCATCGAGGTCAAGGCCCGGTGAAGGGTCTTGTCGGCGTCGGGACCCTTTGCTATAATGGGGCACCCTATGACCCCTAAGCGGCGTTTCGGAATGGGGTTTCGCTTGTCAGAAGATTTCGGAGAGGTGCCGGAGTGGTTTAACGGAGCTGCCTGCTAAGCAGTTGGCCTGGGCAACCGGGCCCTCGGGTTCAAATCCCGACCTCTCCGCTTATTTATTTTTTTATTTCATAACTTATATATTGACATAGAGTTATAAAACTGCTACAATTTCCAATGTGGGCTTGTGCCCATCTTGTGCCCATAAATCGGGCAAAGAAGTGAGGAAGTTGTGGCAATAAGAACTCGATCTAATAGGCAATCCTCAAAGGGGGGTTGCCTTTTTTATTGTTCAATTTGGCTTAGCGAAAGGTATTCAGGGAGGACGAATGGCAATGAATATTCTCTCCGCATTAAAAGGATTTAGTGATTTTTTTCAAGATCCTGTAAAACTGCAGTTATTAAGCATGGTTTTAGCGCTCTTAGGCGCTTGGGTTATTTTCTATGTCAATAGATTACAAAAAAGGGAGCAGAGAGTTTTTGCCACTTCCGCCTTACTTGGAGAGATTAATTCAAATGTGCGGTTGATTAGAGAGTACTTACAACATTCTAATGCGGGGAGCAATTTAACCTCAGGAACATATGAATTGAATGTTCCCGAGAGATCTGCATTTGATCAATATCTTGGGCTTGCTTGTCAGAATGATTTACATTTAGCTGAACAAGTAAGACAGTTATATTACAGGTTGTTTGCCTGTAAAGCGGTGATAGAAATGATTCATAGTTTCATCGCTTACAATTTATTAATATTATTTACCAAGGAAAACGGTAAGGATTTACTGAGCGGTGGGGTTGTTACGCTTAACCATTCGTTAAAAGTACTAAGCGATGAAATCCATCAAAA
>CAZCSY010000146.1:0-2332 GCA_964501505.1 uncultured Planctomycetia bacterium | reverse complement strand
TGGCCTCTTCGCGGTACAGGTCGATCTCCTCCTGGGGGATCTGCCAGACGTCTTCGAGCTCGACCTCGATCTGAATGGTCTCCTTGGGCGCGAGCGTGTAGTCCTTGTGGACGTAGTAGGCGCCCTCGGCGGGATCGAATATGATATCCAGGTCGCCCTTGTCGACGACGTTATCGGGCTTGATCTCTTTGGGCAGGTACGATTTGAAGGGGACGCTGCGCTCGCTTTCTTCCGAGGGGTTGACGATCAAGGCGCGGATGACAATATTGGCGCGCGCCTCCGCCGCAAAGAACAGCAGGAACAGGACCACGCACGCCCTCCTGAACCAGCGCATCTTCGTTTTCATCATCCTTTCATCCCCCGCCAGGCCCTGCCATAGATCCGAGACTCCGCAGGATGAGAAGATACCACAGCCTGGCTGCTTACCGAAACTCCATCCACACCTGAACGATCGGCTCCTCCGTGACGGACGGCTCGAGCAGCCGCCTGTTGAGCTCCAGCAACACCCGAAGTTCCTGAAACTTATTGCGCAGATAGACGAAATCCCCGGATTTTGTCTCCGATATATCCGAAAGGCCGACGGGATCGATACCCAGAGTTTTTATCTTTTTACTCAATTCCTTCAAATCATTATACAAAGAAGCCATGAATTCCGCAACTTCTGTCGTCCCGGCCGTCCCCTCCTGCATCCGTATCATCGCCCCGGCCGCCTGGCTGAGGCGTGCCTCCACGACCTCCATGATCGCGGAAAGGGCCCTCACCTTCGATGTTGCATCCCCTGTGGGGGGGGCGGCGCCGCGCCCCGGGAGAAAACCTGCGGCTCCCGCCAGCGTCGTTAAATCGGGCCTCTTGACCGTCAAGACCAGCGTGTCCATGGTACCGTATCGCCCCTCCGAACAGATAACCGTATAGTTTCCTTCGGGCCAGGAACGCTCAAGGTGCAGGAAATATTTGTAGACTCCTTCCTTTTCCTCAATCATGCGCGCCGTCGCCACGCGCACGACACGATCCGGGTCATAAACGGTCACGCTAGGCGAGACATCCGGATGCGTCCGGAAACGGATCGTAACCAGTGACCCCAGCCACGCCACCGTCTCACTGACCAGAATCCGGGCCTTATCGATACTGACGGGTTTCCCGGCCTCTTCCCCCGCCGACGTCGCCTCCTGCGTCGGCCTGAGGACCTCCGACGCCACCAGCACCCCGCCCGTCTTGCTCTCGACCACCTCACGCGTCAAGACGTTCTCGTCGGTGACGGCCTCCTTGATGCCGGCGATCTTCGAGCGCAGGCTCGCCGCGCTCGCCGAGACATCACGGAGGGCTGAGGTGACCGCCACGGTGAGCGTCGCGCCCGTCTGATACGTGAAGCCCGTACCGGAGGGACCGCCGTAGCGCATGGTGCAGCGCGCGAAGTACATCCTGCCCTTGGCCAGCCGGATCGGCGTCGCCTTCGTCGTCGCGTCGTTCAGCGTCCACGTAAATATATATGTCTCGAGGTCGCCGGCGTCGGGCGGCGTCAGCGTCTGCTCGGGAAACCAGTCGTCGGACGTCTCGTCATAGATCTCGAGTGTCGCCTCGCCGAACTTATCGCTGGAGGTGTTACGTATCGCCACGCCGCTGCGCTCAAGCCACAGACGGACGGTCAACCGGTCCGTTGTCTCGTCATAAAGAAAAGATGTGCGTATCTGTTCGGCACGCGCTCCCGGCGGCATCGCGCCGATGATCAAGACAGCGGCCAGGAAGACGACGGTCTTTTCTCGCAGTCTCATTTTTTTATTAACGGAACTCCATCCAGACCTGGATGACACACTGGTCTCTGGCCGTGTCCTGGAGCATCTTCCGGTTCAGCTCCAGCATCGCCTTGAGTTCCTGGGTCTTGTTGCGGATGTATTCGATGTCGTTGGCGCGCTCCTCGGACATCTCGTAGAGCTTGTCGACGTCGAGGCCTTCGGTACCACCCAGCGCCCTGATCTTCTCGCTCAATTCCTGGAGGACGCCGAAGAGCGCTGCGACCTTTTCGGCGGCAGCCGCGGCCGCTTCGGAGCCGAGGTCGGCTCCGGCCAGGGCTTCGGCGGCGCGGGTGATGTTCTCCTCCACGATGCTGAGCGCCGCTTCCAGCGCCGAGACCGTGGAGACGACGTCGCGCACGCCCGTCACGCTTCCGAGGACCGCGCTCACGTCGCCCGACACCGTCTCGAGGTCCGTGGTCGTGACGGTGATCACCATCGCGTCCATCGTGCCGTAGGTCGGCTCGGAACAAACGATCGTGTAGTCGCCGACCGGCCAGGTCACGGCAAAGGTCACGTCATAAGCAAAGAGGCCGGCGGCCACC
>CAZCSY010000145.1:0-2366 GCA_964501505.1 uncultured Planctomycetia bacterium | reverse complement strand
AGAGGATGCGCCGGTGCACGGGCTTGAGCCCGTCGCGCGCGTCGGGCAGTGCCCGTCCGACGATGACGCTCATCGCGTAGGAGAGGTACGACTCCTTCATCTCCTCTTCGACGTATCGGGGGACTATCTTCTCGTTTTGCGCGTACATATTCTCCTCAGCGCCCGTGGGACAAATAGACCTGGCGAGGGGCGCCAGCCAAATAGGCCGGACCCTTTTGTCTCACATCCACGGTTAAAATTGACACTCAAAGACCTGGTCTCTTTGTCTCAGTTTTGAGACGGGTCAGATGTTCGTAGCTCGCGTACCAGACCGCGAGCCACAGCGGCGAAAAGAGTATCAGCATCGCGGGGTCGACCCACGAGAGCGCCGCATTCCCGCCGCCGAGACGCAGCACGCCGAAGTAGGCGCTCAGGCCGACCGCGATGTAGCCGAAGACAAAAAGGCCCAGGGCCAGCATATAGCCCAGCGCCCGCCCGCGGATGCGGCGGCGGCTCTCGCGGAACGCCGCGAAGGGCCCCTTGGCCTCATAGCCCGCGACAAGGGGCCCAAGCGAAAAATAAAACCCGTACCACGCCAAGGCGATGATGAAGATCACGGCGGCGAGGTGCGTGGCCACCAGGCCGGTCATGTTCGTCTGGTCCGCGACATACAACATCCTGCCGGCCTCGAGCAGCGCCACGGCCAGCGTCAGCCCGAAGAGGGCGAGCCCCAGCAAAAGAATCACGCTCAAGACATACCGGCCCCAGGAGCGCCGCGCCTCGACGAAGATCTCGCTGAAGACCGGCCGCGCGCCGCGGGAAAGGCGCCGGAAGTGGTCGATGATGAGCAGGGTCACAAAACCCTGCACCGCGATCCACGCCAGCACCAGCAGCAGAAACACGCCCCCCACCATCCACGGCGTCGCCTCCGGCATGATCCAGGCGGACGCCCGCTTCGCCCCGCGCAACATCTTCAGGAAGAAGTACGACAGGCTCGAGAGGGCCACAAAGACAATCAGGTGGCGCGCCCACACCGACAAAGAGAGCCGCCACACCGCCCTGACGTCAAATCCCTTCGTCTCTTCGCTCATCACTGCCTCCCTTGCGGCTTAAATATCCAGGTTGCGGACCAGGTGCGCGTTCTTTTCGATGAATTCGCGCCGTGGGTCCACCTGGTCGCCCATCAGCACCGTAAAAATCTCGTCCGCCGCGACCGCATCTTCCAGGACTACCTTTAATATGGTGCGATGCCCGGGATCCATGGTCGTCTCCCAGAGCTGATGGGGGTTCATCTCGCCAAGACCCTTATATCTCTGGATGGTCATGCCCTTCTGTGCCAGGGCCTTAACGTGTTCGAGCACCCTGTAGAGGGCGAAGAACTCCACGCCCTCGCCGTCGACCAGCCGGAACCGGGCCCTCATCCTCTTCTCCTCCTCGGCCCTCTTCGACTTTCTCTTCGTCTGAGCGACCGGCTCCGGGTCAAAGTAGTGGTCGATCGGGATGCCGAGCTTCTCGATGCGGCTCATATATCCCTCGATCTCCTCGGTATCGAAGATCTCGGTATATTCCATGCCTTCTTTCTCGCCTTTGACCGAATTCGCGAGCTTTGCGAGCTCAGCATCAGAATACAGAAAATGGGTTATTCCCTCCACTTTTGCCATATAAATTGGCAATTTTTTGGTCTTCTTGTTCCTATTTGCTACCAATTTCTTGAAATTAACTCCCTTTTTGTCCAAAAGGCGCGAAAACCACTCTAATTGGACTAAAGACTCCAAAAGGTCCTTAAATTGCGGGTCATTAAGGGTCTTCTTGCCTGATAAAATCATGAACTTATACCCCTCGCGTCCCACGTCCAACATCAACTGGCTCATCTGATCTTCGGTCTGGATGTACTCCTCGCGCGGCCCCCTTTTGACCTTGTACAGCGGCGGCTGGGCGATATACACGTACCCGCCTTCGATGAGCTTGGGAAGCTGGCGAAGAAACAGGGTTAAGAGCAGGGTCCGGATATGCGAGCCGTCCACGTCCGCATCGCACATGATGACGACCTTGTGGTAACGCAGCTTTTCGATGTTGAACTCCTCGCCCACGCCCGTGCCCAGGGCCGTGATGATGGTGCGGATCTCCTCGTTGTTGAGGATCTTGTCCAGCCGCGACTTCTCGACGTTGAGGATCTTGCCCTTGATCGGCAGGATGGCCTGGAACCGCCGGTCCCGGCCCTGCTTGGCCGACCCCCCCGCTGAATCGCCTTCCACGATGAACAGCTCCGCCATCGAGGCGTCGGACTCGGAGCAGTCCGCCAGCTTGCCCGGCAACGAGAGCCCGTCAAGCGCGCCCTTGCGCCGCGTGAGCTCGCGGGCCTTGCGCGCGGCCTCGCGGGCGCGGGC
>CAZCSY010000144.1:0-2369 GCA_964501505.1 uncultured Planctomycetia bacterium | reverse complement strand
TTGGGGATCTGGGGCATCTCGAAGAAACGGATGATGAGGTCCTTGGAGGGCAGGGCCACAACGATGCTGCGCGTATCGACATGGCTGTCGCGCAGGGCCTTCTGCAGAAAGGCCACGAGTTCGACCATGTTGTTCGAAAAGACCTGGAAGATATCTTCCGCCCCGGCCGCCTGGGAGCGTATGGCTTCAGGATACGGAAAACACGAGAAGTTCTGGAGTTTTCCCCTGCGCTGCTGCGCGATCACAAAACCGCGCGCGCTGAAATATACCCCCGCAGATTCTTTACCGAAAAGTGAAAACATAGTAACCCCGTGCCCCTATCTCTTCGCCTTGGCCGAGCGATAGTGCGCCTTAAGCCACCTGTCGATTTCTTTCTTGTCGAAACGCCAGACGCCGCCGACCTTGATGCCGGCGATCTTACTTTCGTGTAACCAGTTATAGATCGTCTGGCGCTTTAATCGGAGATAATTCGCGAGTTCGTCGACATCCATGAGGGTGTACATACGCATCCCCTGCTAAGTGCTATACTCTTCCTTAAACATAATTAGAACATAATATTTTTACCGCGTCAAATAAAATTTTACCTATATTTACCTGTATTTACTTCGTGAGGGAGATGTGACAAGAAGGAGAGATTACCAAATCGAGGTGTAACCGCTCGTGGTGTTCAGGCAGATACAGCCGGCGGGACAGATGCCGCCGGCGCTGGTCGTCACGTTTACGTTCGTCGCGCCGACGACCGCGCCGCTGCCCTCATCGATCGACCAAGGTACCGCGTAAGACGCTGCCAATGCCTGATTTTGGCGCAATCTATCCTGGGCAAGGGTATTGGCGGCCTCGGCCGCGTACCAGCCGCGGATACGGCGTACGGCGGCCTCAATCTGACGCGTGCTCGAAGACATCAACCCCAGCATCGTCGCCGCCAGGAGAGAAAAGAGGACGACAAAGATGAGCATGTTGACGATAGCGAGCCCCCGTCTCATGGTCACTTCCTCAGGCTGATCTTGTAGTCCTTTTCTTCCTTAAGCAACACGACGTGCCCCTCGCGGGCAAGCCACCCGACGCTCATCAAAACAATCTCTTTCGACCTGTCCAGATCTTTGACCAAACGCGAAAGCGCCACGGCTCCGTGGGCGTCCAAATAATGCCATATGTCCCCGGCAACGATACCGATCTCCGTCATCATGGGCTCCCCCCCCTTTCCCCGCTATAAGCTTCCCGTAAAATAACGTCCTTATCATCCCGCCCAGGAATCGGCGGGACGCCGCTCACGGCGTTCGCTCCGCGAGGGACTCAGAAGAGATCACGGACCTTATCAAGGGATTCACGAGGTGAAAGGGTCCAATATCGAAGAGGGCCCTAATCCCCGCTCTGCTCTCTTTTATTCAGCGTCCCGCACACGGGACACGTGCTGATCCGTAGAGGCTTGGAGTCAAAGTAGGTGTGCAGGCAGACGGCGCACTGCCATACCTGACGCGAAAGGCCCCGGACCCGATCCCATCGAGGCACGCCGCACAGGAAGACCCCCACAAAGTACAAAGCCAAAACCCCTATCAAATAATAACAGAATAAAAATAAAAAATCAATTTTTAACATCTCCGCTCCTAACGTCCTTACTTGAGTCGGATGAAGAGACGCACCGGCTGCTCCACGTTCAGATCATCGGTCGCAAAGACGGCCCGCTGCAGCTTAAAGATAATGAAGCTGTCTAGGATCGGGTGGCCGCTACCGGTGATGCGACGTACGGCGCGCACACGGCCGTCGGGCGTCAGCGTGAGCGCACACTCCATATGCGCGGCGACATCCTCGCGGCCGACCATCTTTTTCAAGTCTGAAAAGTCGACATTGCGCAAAAAGGCCGGCGGGTCGAATAAATAAAAATCCACGCGCGCCGGGCCCCTCCGAGCGGCTGGTCCGCGTGCCGGCACCGGTGACTCTTGCGGCGTTTCCACCACCGACGCCTGCGTAAGGACCGGCAGGGGTTTAAGGGGGACCTGCGGCTCTCTGACATGGTAAGACGCAGCCTCTGCCCCTGCCGGATGCAACACGGCGCCCAACGCCGAGCCGCCTTCCTGCGACGATGCGCCGAGCGTCTCGACATCGCTGCGGGCAAGGATCGCCCCCAAAAAGACGGCTTGCGGCCGGGAAAAGGCATACCTCTCCGGTGTCAGGCAGGGCGTCAAGAAACCGAAGAACAAAAGGTGCAGCCCCAGGGACGCGACAGCTCCGCCGATGAAAAAAGAAGAAGCCTGCGTCACGGCGCCTCCGTCAGCGTGGCGATGTAAATCTGCCGCACCCCGGCTTCCCGGCACAGGCGCCAGACGCGCGCCACCTCGCGGAAGGCGACGGCCGGCTCGACGACAAAAAGG
>CAZCSY010000143.1:0-2445 GCA_964501505.1 uncultured Planctomycetia bacterium | reverse complement strand
CATGAAGCTGGATGAGATCAAAATCTCCAAGGCCATCATCGAGACCTACGGCAAGAAGCTGATCGACGCCCTCGACGTGGACGTCGCCGTCGTGGGCGCCGGCCCGGCAGGAATGTGCTGCGCGTACAAGCTCGCCCGCGCGGGCAAGAGAGCCGTCATCTTCGAACGCAAGCTCTCGGTCGGCGGCGGCATGTGGGGCGGCGGCATCATGTTCAACGAGATCGTGGTCCAGGACGCGGCCAAGGCGCTCCTCGAGGAATTCGGCGTCACGACGCGGGCCTACGAGAAGGGCTATTATCTCGCCGACGCGGTCGAGGCCGTGTCTACTTTGTGCTCCAAAACCGTCAAGGCGGGCGCCAAGATCTTCAACCTGATGAGCGCCGAGGACGTGATGATCCGCGACGAGCGCGTTGCGGGCCTCGTCCTCAACTGGTCGGCCGTCCAGATCGCCGGCCTGCACGTGGACCCCGTCACCATGCGCGCCCGCTACGTCGTCGACGCGACGGGCCACGCGGCCGAGATCGTCCGCATCGTGGAGCGCAAATCCGGCATCAAGCTCAACACCAGGACGGGAAAGTTCGTGGGCGAGGGGTCGATGTGGGCGGACCTGGCCGAGGAGACGACGGTCAAGAACTCCCGCGAGGTCTGTCCCGGCCTCTACGTTGCCGGGATGTGCGCCAACGCCTCTTTCGGCGGCCCGAGGATGGGCCCCATCTTCGGCGGCATGCTCCTGTCCGGCGAAAAGGTCGCCGCCGACCTCCTCAAGAAGCTCCGCTAAAAAAAGTGGAACATAGGAGCCAGGCTCCTATGTTCCACTTTTACGGTTCAAATTTGAGACAGACGAGCCAGGCGCGTCTGTCTCGTCTTTTTAATCACGGATCAGGCGTTCCGACGGCCCGATGGGCGTCGGATACCGAAAGACCACCAGGTAGCTGGAGAAGACGAACGTCAGGAGGGTCACGAGCTGGATGAACTGGGAGGCGAGGCTGCTGATCCGGCCAAGCTGGAATGCGAGCAGGGCTATCAGAAGCGAAAATTCACTCAACTGCCCCAGCCTCATGCCGGCCTCCTTTGCAAAGGAGGGCTCCTCTTGGGAGATTAAAAAGAGGTACTTCAGGAACCAGGGCTTGATCGCGCAGACCAGGGCCGCCAAAAGGACCGACGGCAGCCAGATCTGACGGATGACGCCCAGGTTCATCTGCGCGCCCAACGCGAAGAAGAAGAGGACGAGGAAAAAGTCACGCAGGGGCTTGAGGCGCTCCGAGATGAAGAGCGAGACGGGGTGGCGGGCCAGGACGACGCCGGCAAAAAAGGCCCCTGTCTCGTAAAAGAGGCCCATCCGGTTCGAAATGCTCGCGATGCCGAAACACCAGGCCAGCCCCAGCACGAAGAGGATCTCGTGCAACCGCTCCACATGGGCCATGGCCCGGCGCAGGACGAACTGCTCAAAGAGGAACAGGACGACCAGAAAACCCGCCAGCTTAAAGAGCAAAAACCCAAAATTGAAGAACACCCAGCCGGGCTCTCCCAGACACCTCAAAAAGGCCAGGACCGCGACCGCCAAAAGATCCTGCAGGATCAGGATCCCGATGCACACGGCGCCCATGCGGCCGTGGTGAAGACGGGTCGTGGGCAGGAGCTTGACAACGAGGATGGTGCTGGAAAACATCATCGCCAGCCCGGCGCAGAGCGCCTCCGCGCTGCTGAATCCGAAGAGGCGCGCGAACGAAAAGGCGAGCGCGAAAGAAAAAAGGCAGTTGCCCATCGTCACGGGCCCTGCCTTTTTAAATCCCCGAATCAGTTTCTGCGGATGCAGACACAGCCCCGCAAGAAAAAGCAAAAGCGTTATCCCCAGGTGCGAGACGACCTCGATAAAATCCACCTGCCGGACCCACCCCGCTCCCCAGGGCCCCAGGAGGACGCCGCTCAGGACGTACGCCACGATGATCGGCTGTTTCAACAGGACGGCCGCATACGAGAGGACAGCGGCGCCGACCAGGACGACGCTTAGCTCAAAGACGAATCGTTCCATGCGCTAGAGCCACTTCTTTTTTTTAAAAAAGAAGAGCATCAGGGCAACGGTCGTGATCATCAATCCCCAGGCGAAGGGGTACCCGTAACGCCAGGTCAACTCGGGCATGTTGAAAGGCGAAGCCGTGTTGAAGTTCATCCCGTAGAGGCCGACGATAAAGGTCAGCGGGATGAAGATGGCCGCAAAACCGGTCAACACCTTCATGATCTCGTTCGTCCGGTTGCTGAGGCTCGAAAGGTACACGTCCAGGAGCCCCGAGACCATGTCGCGGTAGGACTCCATCGTTTCAATGACCTGGATCGTATGGTCATAGACGTCCCGGAAAAAAGGCCGGGCCGACGGCGCGATCAGGGCCGACTCGCTGCGGGCCAGGCCGCCGATGACCTCGCGCAGCGGCCAGACCGATCGGCGCA
>CAZCSY010000142.1:0-2456 GCA_964501505.1 uncultured Planctomycetia bacterium | reverse complement strand
TCCCGCAGCATCCGCAGGACCAGGTCGTAATCCTCATAGATCAAAAACGGCGCCTCGCGGCGCTTGGCGGCCTTCTCGATACTCTCCCAGAGACGCAACAGGAGCGCCAGGTCCCGCTGGAACTCTTTCAACGTCGCGCCTTCTGCGACCGTGCGCACGATCAACCCCATGTTGTCGGGGACCTTGATCTGCTTGAGGATTTCCCGCAGGCGGCGCCGCTCCTTGTCGTCGTCGATACGCTTAGAGATGCCGAAGTGGCGCTCGTAGGGCATCAGGACACAGTACCTTCCGGGCAGACTGATGTGGGTCGTCAGGCGCGCGCCCTTCGTGCCGAAGGGCTCCTTGGTCACCTGGACGATCAGCTCTTGACCCGCCTTGAGGACCATGGGCGCCCCGCGCTTTCCCTCGGCCGGGACCGGGGCGCCGCCGTCTTCGTCGATATCCCCTTCCAGGACCTGGTGGATGGAATCGTTCAGATACAAAAATCCGTTCTTCTCGGCGCCGACGTTCACGAACGCGGCACCGACGGAGGGCACGACGTTCTCCACCTTGCCCTTGTAGATGTTGCCCAGGACCGTCCGGTCCGTGAGACGCTCGACAAAGTAGTTCGACAGACGCCCCTCTTCCAGGATCGCCACGCGGCGCTCCTGTTGCTCATAGTTGATCAATATCTCTTTCTTCTTCCTCACAAAATACCTCCATTCATGCTTGCTCCATGAGCTCTATCTTCTTGACGCAGATCCCTTCGGGCAGCACCGTTCGGAACCGTTCGGCCAGCTCCTGCGGCGCCACCAAATCCTTAAGCACCATTTCGCCCGGTTCGGCTTCGAAAGGCACCCCGAGCTTCACGGCCCGTTTCAGGCGCAGGCGCGGACGCGGGCTAAAACCCTGCGTCAGGGCCAAGGGGATGAGGGCCCGGCGGGCGGCCCGCGCCAACAGGCGCATCAGGTCCAGATGAGACAGATACGTCATCTCTTTGGTCTTCGTCAACTCAAAGGCGTAGCGGAAATTCATGCGGGCCTCAAAAGACAACCCCGCACCATTGATGTGCGGGGTGTCATCAATCCTGCTTGCCTGCGTTTTTGGCGCGCGCCCTACCTGGGAGCGCTGCGCAGTCCAAGATTCCGCTCGAGAATCTCAAGTTGATCCGCGGTCAACCCTTTATCGTCGACGACGTGCGCCGTGATGAAGATGACGAGCTCGATCTTTTCCGTATCGACGGTCGTGCGCTCAAAAAATAACTTTCCCAGGAAAGGTATTCTGCGCAGGAACGGGACACCCTGCGTGCTCTCGTTCTTCACGTCCTTGATCAGACCGCCGATCATGATCGTCTCGCCCGACCGCATGAGGACCTGCGTCTGCGTCTCGCGCGTGGTGATGCGCGGGTACCTATTCTCGATCAGGGTCCCCTCGGAGGTCACGGCGGGATGGATGATCATGTTGATATAATCGCGGTCCACCCCGCTCACCTGCGGCACCACGTTGAGCTGGATACCGATGTCGATGTACGAATCGAGGGAGACGTCGACCGTGGTCGATGTGTCGCTGCTCTTGGTCGTCGACACGATGGGGAACTGCTCGCCCACGAGGATCGTCGCCTCCTGATTGTCCAGCGTCAGGATACGGGGCGCCGACAGGATGTTCGTCGCCACGTCCTCTTCCAGCGCGTGCATGAGGATCTCAAAACGCGTGCCGCTGATCTTCTGGAAGACGATGTTCAGCCCCGTATTGGCCAGCGTGATGGCCGTCGCCTTAGGCGCATAGGCCGACGGTGTCACCCCCGAGCCGCCGAAGATATGTGCCCCCGCCAGGAGCTCCTTCGTCACCGAGTCGGTCGTCACCGCGCTGCTGGAGGCCGACCCGGCGCCACCCGTCGCGTAGTCAAAGCCCATATCCCTCAGCTTGTCGTGGCTGATCTCGACGATGCGCGTCTCGATCAGGACCTGCTTGGGTTTGACGTCGATATCCGCCAGGACCTCCTTGATCTTTTCCAGGACGGGGGGGATATCCGAAACGATCAGGGTGCGCGAACGGCTCGTCGTCTGGCCGGTGCGGCTACGCTTCTCGGAGAATGCCCCGCCGAAACCCCATCCGGCCTGTCCCGTGACCTCGAGGATCGTCACGCGACCGCGCGGCGACAACTGAGGCTCGATCGCCTTCTTGGCGTCTCCGGCGTCGATATAGCGCAGATTGACGATATGCGTCTCTGTCGGCTGCACCTGGGCCATGTCCTGCTCCATCTTACGCTGCGCCGTCAGCTTCTCCAGGGGCGCCACCATGATGATGTTCTCCTGTTTGTCATACGCGTACCCGTACGACTTCAGGATGACATCCAGGGCCCTTTCCCACGGTACCTCCGTGATGCGGACGTTGACGGTCCCCGCGACCTCCGGACTCGCTACAATGTTTACCCCGCTCTTGTAGGCGATGACCTTGAGCACGTCGCGGATATCCGC
>CAZCSY010000141.1:0-2539 GCA_964501505.1 uncultured Planctomycetia bacterium | reverse complement strand
GTCGGCAAGGATTTGCGACGCGTGCACAGGCGAAGCTTTATGTCGCCGAGCAGCGCGTCGCAAACCGTAGCCGACGGCGAAAAACTTCGTCTGCCGGAAAAGAAAACCCATGGGACCATATTTTCCTTGCCTCACTGAGATAAACAGCCTGTCTACGGAATCTCATTTTTGCCGGGCGTAGCGGGCGCTCGGGAAACAGGTCACGTCCGTGTGCGGAAAGAAGAGCGCCGCCATGTACTCGTCCATGTACTGCGGGTCCGTGGAGAGCTCGAAGTACGTCGTGTTGGCGGCAACGGCCTCGGTCTCGCGCAACAGTTCCCGATGCAGCAATCTCAGGCGCGCGCCGACCAGGGACGTGTTCCCCATGAAGACGAACTTACTGCGTTCCACATCCGGCGCCAGCCCGATCTGAACCGCACTCTCGATATTGAGCGCCGTGCCGAAACCACCGGCCAGATAAATCTTTTTCACGTCCGCGGCGGTCATGTCCATGTGGCGCAGTAGCGTTGCGAGCCCCGAATAGATCGCCGCCTTGGCGCGTTTCAGGTTATCAAGGTCTGCCTCGGTCACCGTGATGTCGTGGTCGACACCCGCCTGCCTCTGCCAGGCAACGACGAACTCCCAGCCTTCTTTGCCGCGGCGCAACCGCCTGGTCTTCGTCTCCTGATGGAACCTGCCGTTTTTATCAAGCAGGCTCGCCTCGAGCAGGCTGCGAACGAGGTCGATGTATCCCGATCCGCAGATCCCCCGTGGTTTATCGGCGCCGATCGTCTGAAAGGTCACCTCATGCGTCTTAGGGTCGATGGCGCACGTCTGGATAGCGCCGCGCACGGCGCGCAGGCCGCACGACATGCCGCTGCCCTCAAAGGCCGGGCCCGCCGATGCCGCGCAGCTGATCAGCCACTCGTTATTGCCCACGGCGATCTCGCCGTTGGTGCCGATATCGATCAGGACCGAGACATCGGCGGACGTGTGCATCCCGCAGGCGAGGACGCCCGCGGTGATGTCGCCGCCGACATAGCTCGAGACACCCGGCGCGCACAGGAGGACGCCGTGCGGACCGATCTTGATACCCGCATCCGCGGCGCGTACCATGGGCACGACGTTCGCCACCGGCACATACGGCTCCTGCCGGATGTATTTGGGGTCGATCTTCAACAAAAGGTGGATCATCGTCGTGTTACCCGCCACAGAGACCGAGGAGGCGTCATTCAGGTCCACGCCGTGCTCCCGGCAGAAGGCCTCGATCATTTCGTTTATGGCGTCGACCACGGCGGCGTGCAGCCGCTCCAGGCCGTCCGGCGCCTGCGCGTAGATGATGCGCGTGATGACGTCCGAGCCGAACGTCGCCTGGCGGTTACAGGTCACCTTGGTGCCCAGGACGCGGCCCTGACGGCACTCCACGAGCTGACCGCTGATCGTCGTCGTGCCGATGTCAAAGACAAAACCGTAGTGGTGGGCGCTACGGTCCCCGGCCTCGATCGCCATGATCCGCGGCGCCTCGGGGTCGTGCAGGACCGTCGCCGTCACCTTCCAATCGCAGGAACGCAGCAAAGGCCCCAGCTCCCGGATGTTGGCCAGGCCCGAGGTAGCGACCTCAACGCCTGCTTTCTGTGCCACGCCACGACAGACCCTTTCAAAGTCGCTCAACCGGTCATTCGAATCGGGAGGCGGCAACTCCAGATAGACCTTCGTGACCACCGGCGCCAGCTCAACGGGCTGCTCCGGCGGCCTGTGCTCCGGCGTCGCCGCTTCTTCGATCTGCTCAAAAAACCCCCTGCACCTCAAATCCATCTCTTCGCCGCCCGGCGCACCGGCACCCAGCCTCGCCTCCGGCGGTATCTCGACGTTAAGGTCAGACATCACCAGCGCCTGACAGGCCAGGACCGTACCTGGTGCGCTGCCCCGCAGGACCCTCTTGCCGCGGCCGGACGCCTCGATTCTCCCGGCCTTAACGGCGACCCGGCATTTGCCGCACACGCCCTCGCCCCCGCAGTCGGAGGCAAGCGCAATCTGCGCACTGAGGGCGGCTGACAACACCGTCGTCCCGGCATCCACCACGACCTCTTTGCGGTCGGGAAAAAATGTCACCCTGCACTTCTTTCCCATTTCTTCCTCTCTAAGAACGACAGAAACTTTTCAAATAAGACGAAATGCCCGATGCCTCGCGCGGGCCCACGTGGATCGTCCAGCCGGATTTTTCTTCCAGCTCGCCGCTCATCATCGAGACGTAACCGGGAATGATCAGGTTCCTGTGCGCCACCACCTCGTCAAGCTTGAAGCGGCTCAAGGAGTCGGCGATCCTCTCGGGAGTGAACTTTTCAGCGGCCCAGGCCGTCAGGACCGACATACCCTCCGTGTCCACGCAGATGAGATGGCTGGGGACACGGCTGGCCTCG
The DNA here is from genome assembly GCA_964501505.1 of uncultured Planctomycetia bacterium. Taxonomy (GTDB): domain Bacteria; phylum Omnitrophota; class Gorgyraeia; order Velamenicoccales; family Velamenicoccaceae; genus CAZCSY01. The sequence continues at coordinate 140 of CAZCSY010000141.1, read as the reverse complement.
ATCTCTCCCATGACCGTATAATAGGTAAGGGAAAAGTTCGTGGTGATGAGGACAGGCGCCTCTTTATCGGCCGCGCCGACCTGGTAGATCTTGGGCTCGACCTGAAGGGGTTTTTGCGGGTCCGTGAAAATATTCTGGCG
>CAZCSY010000140.1:0-2554 GCA_964501505.1 uncultured Planctomycetia bacterium | reverse complement strand
TCACCTGCCCCGTGATCGCCACGATGGGGATGGAGTCCATGAACGCGGTCGCGATGCCGGTCACGAGGTTCGTCGCGCCCGGACCCGACGTCGACATACACACCCCCACCTTGCCCGTGGCGCGGGCGTACCCGTCGGCGGCATGGGCCGCCCCCTGCTCGTGGCGCGTCAGGATGAATTTGATCTTGGCGTCGTACAGGACGTCAAAAACCGGCAGCATCACGCCGCCCGGATAGCCGAAGATCACCTCTGCGCCCTCGCGCTCGAGACACTCCACCAATATCTGGGCACCGCTCATCATCGCCATGATTCCGAAACCCCGTTTCCAAACCCCGTTTCCAAACCCCGTTTCCAAACGCCGTTTCGAGTTAGGTCTTTAACACAGCTCCCTGGTCGGCCGAGGTGACCATGGCCGCGTAACGAGCCAGGTACCCTCCTGTCACGCGCGGCTTGGGCCTTTTTATCTTCTTTAGTCTCGATTTTAACTCTTTTTGAGAAATTTTCAATCCCAATTTCCGACGAGGAATGTCGATCGTGATCGTGTCGCCTTCGCGCACGGCCGCGATGGGACCGCCGACGCTCGCCTCGGGCGCGACGTGACCGATGCAGCAGCCGTGCGTGCCGCCCGAAAAACGGCCGTCCGTAATCAGGGCGACGCTATCGGCAAGATTCATGCCCACGATCGCCGCGGTCGGCGCCAGCATCTCGCGCATCCCCGGTCCGCCCTGGGGACCTTCATAACGGATGACGACACAGTCGCCCTCTTTGATCTCCCGGTCCAGGATCGCCTTTTGCGCGTCCTCCTCGCAACCGAAGACCCGCGCGCGGCCGGTGAAGCACATCATCTTTTCGCTGACCGCCGACTGCTTGACCACAGCTCCCTTGGGCGCCAGGTTGCCATACAGGATGGCGATACCGCCCTCTTCGTGATAAGCGTCGTCCATGGAGTGGATCACCTCGGGGTCGCTGATAACGGCCTTCTCGGCGATGCGGTGCGTGGTCTCACCGCTCACGGTCAGGACGCTCTTGATCCTGGGCTTGATACTCTTCAAGACCGCCGGGATGCCGCCGGCGGCGTCGAGATCCTCCATGAAGTGCGGCCCGCCCGGCAGGAGACTGGCCACGTGCGGCGTGTCCTTGCTCAAGCGGTCAAAGTCGCGCAACCTGAAATCGACGTCGGCCTCGCGGGCGATGGCCAGCAGGTGCAGGACGGTATTCGTCGAGCCGCCCAGGGCGAGATCGATCCGGATGCCGTTTTCAAAGGCCGGACGCGTCATGATCTTGCGCGCCGTCACATTCTTCCTGACCAACTCCACGATGCGCTCACCCGACTCCTCCGCGATCCGACGCTTGCGGGCCGACACCGCCAAAGCCGTGGCACAGCCCGGCAAAGACAACCCCATCGCCTCGGTGATGCAGGCCATGGTGTTGGCCGTATACAACCCCTGACAGGCCCCGGCGCCGGGACAGGCCTCCATCTCAAAACAACCGAGTTCCCGCTCGTTAATCTCGCCGCGCCTATAGCGGCCGACGACCTCGAAGGCGTCGCCGACGAGCGACAGGCGTTTTCCTTTATAGCGTCCGGAGAGCATGGGGCCGGCGGTCACCACGATCGTCGGGATATCCAGGCGCGCCGTGGCCATGAGCATGCCCGGCGTGATCTTGTCGCAATTGGTCAAGCACACCAGGCCGTCGAGCGCGTGGGCGTTGACAAAAGACTCCACCGAGTCCGCGATCAACTCGCGCAGGGGCAAGGGATAGCGCATGCCCGGATGCCCCATGGCGATGCCGTCACAGATGCCGGGCACCCCAAAGAAGAACGGCACGCCGCCGCCCGCGCAGATGCCGCGCTCGATAAACCGTTCCAGCTCACGCATGCCGATGTGGCCGGGGATGATGTCCGTGAAGCTCGTCGCCACGGCGATGAACGGCCGCCCCATGTCCTTCTTCGAGATACCGGTCGCATGCAGCAACGCCCGGTGCGGAACCCGCTCCACGCCCTTCTTAATGGCATCGGATCTCATGAAGTCCTCCTGTCAACCCCGATGCCCGCCGTACTGCCCTCCGGGGCGGACACGGGGTTAATTCGCCCGACAAACTTACGTTCGCAGCCCTGCGGGGCTTGCTGCGTAAGTTTGGGGCTCATTAATCGTCTCCTTCGAAATGCTCGGCCTTCTTGTCGTGGGCCAGGGCAAAGGTCTTTTTGGTCTTCGGCAACTTCACGAACTGTCTGACGAGGGCGGCGGTGTCCTTGATCTTGAGCTGATCGAAGAGGAACGCAAACTTTTCTTCTACCTCTTCGGCGATCTTCGCGCGGTCCTTGAGCCCCATGATGTCCGCCTTGAAGGGCCCGAGCGCCTTCTTACGCGCCTTATAGAAGAACTGCTCGTCGGTCATGCCCTCCTTGCGCTCGGCCGCGGCGTTCGTCTTGAGCCACGCATATATCTTCTCGTGCAGCGCGGCCGGGAAAGAGACGCTGTCATACACCATGTTCTGAAACTGCGTCGCCAGGTGCACCTCGGCGGTGTCGTACGACGGGAACTTGTGGAATTCG
>CAZCSY010000139.1:324-2573 GCA_964501505.1 uncultured Planctomycetia bacterium | reverse complement strand
GGCATCGCGCTGGCCTTTGTCTGCGCGGCAAAAGGGTACCGGCTCATCCTGACGATGCCGGATACGATGAGCGTGGAGCGCCGGCTGTTGTTGAAGGCCCTGGGGGCCGAGCTCGTCCTGACGGACGGCGCCAAAGGCATGCGCGGGGCGGTGGAGAAGGCCGAGGCGTTGACGGCCTCGCTACCGCATGCTTACATGCCTCAGCAATTCAAGAATCCCTCCAACCCGGCGGTCCACCGCAAGACCACGGCCGAGGAGATTTGGCGCGAGACGGACGGCAAGGTTGATGTCTTTATCGCAGGCATCGGCACCGGCGGGACGATCACCGGTGTCGGTGAGGTGCTCAAGGAACGAAAACCCCGCGTGAAGATCATCGGCCTTGAGCCCAAGGATTCGCCGGTTCTCTCCGGCGGCAAGCCGGGGTTCCATAAGATCCAGGGGATCGGCGCCGTCTTCGTTCCCGAGGTCCTCAACCGCGAGGTGGTGGACGAGATCATGCTGGTCGGTCACGACGACGCCGGTAAGACAGCGCGTCTCCTGGCCAGGCAGGAGGGGATTCTGGCCGGTATCTCCAGCGGTGCGGCGATGTGGGCGGCGCTCGAAGTCGCCAAGCGCAGGGAGTCGGAAGGTCAGATCATCGTGACGATCTTGCCCAGTTGCGGCGAGCGCTATCTCTCGACGTGGCTCTTTCAGGAATAAACGGCCCGAGAAAGTGATTGCAAGGTTTTCCCCTTGAACGTACAATAATCCGAGGCGGCCGCCGAGAGGGAACCCCGGGCTAAAGCCCGGGAGGGGCTCACGTTGACGAAGGACGGCTGTCCCGGACCAAAAGGTGGGTATGTTCGGTAAAAAAGGGTTGGGAATCGTTCAAACGAAGGCTTTTGAGTTCGCTCAAAAGCCCCAGGAGCTCGTCCTTGAGGGCGGCCGGAAGTTGGGGCCGATCACGCTCGCCTACGAGACGTACGGAGAGCTTGATAGCGACAGGTCGAACGCCGTCCTCATCTGTCACGCCCTTTCGGGAGACGCCCATGCCGCTGGTTTTCATCCCGGCGACAAAGACCCGGGCTGGTGGGACAGCATGATCGGACCGGGGAAGGCCTTTGACACGGATAAGTACTTTGTCATCTGCTCCAACATAATCGGCGGCTGCAAGGGGAGCACCGGTCCGTCGTCTGTCAACCTCAGGACCGGCAAGCCCTACGCGTTAGACTTCCCGATGATTACCATCGCCGACATGGTGCATGCCCAGCGGTATCTCATCGATCACCTCGGTATCGATCAGCTGCTGTGCGTGGCCGGCGGTTCGATGGGCGGGATGCAGGTGCTTCAGTGGGTGGCCTTGTACCCCGAGCGGGTCCGCGCAGCCATCCCCATTGCCACCGCCCCGAAGCATTCGCCTCAGCAGATCGCCTTCGATGAGGTCGGCCGGCAGGCGATCATGGCCGATCCCGACTGGCGAGAGGGGAACTATTACGGCCAGAGTCAGCCCGAGAAGGGGCTGGCCGTGGCCCGGATGATCGGCCACATCACCTACATGAGCGACAAGTCGATGGAGGAGAAGTTCTCCCGTCGGCTGAGAGAAAAGAAATACAGTTTTAAATTCATCACGGACTTCGAGGTCGAAGGGTACCTGCGTTACCGCGGAGACAACTTCGTCAAGCGCTTTGACGCGAACTCCTACCTTTATATCACGAAGGCCATGGACTATTTTGACCTCTCAGGGGACAGGCTGATCAAGGCCGGTCCGGCGCTCGCCACGCGGTTTCTGGTGATCGCCTTCCACTCGGACTGGCTGTATCCGCTGTATCAATCACAGGAGATCGTGCGCCAGCTCAAGATGTGCCACGTCGACGCCACCTACTGCGAGATCCAGTCGACCTACGGCCACGACGCCTTTCTCTTGGAGGTCGAAGAAGAGACGCACCTGATCAAGCACTTCCTGGATAAGACGTACCAGGGATATGACGTGAGGTCGCACGATGCCTGACACCGTCCGCCTGGACCATCGGATCATCTACGATATCGTCGAGCCGGGTTCCCGCATCCTGGACCTGGGCTGCGGCAACGGGGACCTCATTTACCTTCTCGCGAAAGAGAAGGGCGCCCGGGTGCAGGGGATCGAGCTGAGTGAAGAGGCGATCTACCGGTGCGTCGAGAAAGGATTGAGCGTCTTTCACAGCGACATCGACTCTGGGCTCAGCGAGTATCCCGATCGGTCCTTTGACTACGTGATCCTCAATCAGAGCCTG
>CAZCSY010000139.1:0-314 GCA_964501505.1 uncultured Planctomycetia bacterium | reverse complement strand
TTTGTCCTGAAAGAGGCGCTGCGCGTCGGCAAGAAGGTCATCCTCGGCTTTCCCAACTTCGCCCACCTCTATGCCCGTCTGCAGCTTTGCTTTGCCGGCAAGACCCCCATCACCCCGTCTCTGCCCTACCGGTGGTACAACACCCCGAACCTTCACTTTTTGAGCGTGAGCGACTTCCGCGACTTCTGCCGGGAAAAGAACATCAAGATCCTTGCCGCCTACTTCCTGGGGACGAAAAGGAGGGTCCGCTTCTGGGCCAACCTTTTTGCCCTCAACGCCATCTTCGTCGTCAGTCCGTCGGCCTGAAAGAACAC
>CAZCSY010000138.1:0-2648 GCA_964501505.1 uncultured Planctomycetia bacterium | reverse complement strand
CAATCTTATGCAAAGATATACGAAGAGGCGTTAGGATGAACATTCTATTCGTCGCCCCCAGGATCCCGTATCCTCTCGATACGGGAGGAAAAATCAGGACGTTCAATCTCCTGAAGCAAGCGGCGTTGGGGCATCGCGTGACGCTCCTTTCATTTTCGTTCGGGGATGAGCCGCCTGACACCAAGGGGGTCTTCAGGGATTTCGGGGTGCCGGTGGCGACTGTTCCCGGCAGGGATTCGATCTCCATGGAGACGAGCGTGTCTGCGCTGCTGAAGAATTTGCCTTTGAGCGTGGCCAAATACCATAGCCGCGCCATGGCGCGCGCTATCATCCGTGAGGTCCGCCAGGAACGCATCGACCTTGTCTATTTCGACCATATCCATATGGGGCAGTATATCCGTCTCGTTCCCGGTGTGCCGGCGGTGGTGGACGAACATAATGTGGAGTCCCTGATTTTGAGCAGATTGGCCCGGAACGAACGCAATCCGCCGAAAAGGATGCTTATCGAATTTGAGGCCGCAAAGATGGCCAGGCTCGAGAAACGCGTCTGCTCAAAGGCCCTTCGTGTGCTCTTTGTCTCGGAGGAGGACAAGCTGAATTTTGAGAACATCGGAGGAGATATCACGCATGCCCGCGTTATACCCAACGGCGTCGATACGCTGTATTTCCGGCTGTATGCCGGGGATGTCTTTGAAGAGGATGCGTTCGTTTTTACGGGGTCGATGGATTGGCAGCCCAATAGCGATGCGGTTTGGTTTTTTGTCCATGACGTCCTGCCGAAGATTTGGAAAGAACAGGACGATGTCCGGTTTTATGTGGTGGGAAAGAATCCGCCGGAGAACCTGCGCCTCCTGGCGAGAAAAGAGCCCCGGGTCATCGTGACGGGCAGCGTGCCGGACGTGCGGCCCTATGTGGCCAAGTCCAAGCTATTCGTCGTGCCGCTGCGTATCGGGGGTGGGACGCGGCTGAAGATCCTTGAAGCCATGTCGATGAACCGGGCGGTCTTGTCCACGAGCATCGGCGCTGAAGGCATCGAGGCAAAAGACGGGGTCCACCTTGAGCTCGCCGACCGGCCCGAGGATTTCGCGGCAAAGGCCCTGAGCCTGCTTCGGGATGATACGCGGCGCCGGGCGCTGGGCGAAGCCGGCCGGAAGTTTGTGCGGGCACAATATGAATGGAAGATCATCGGCGAGAAGCTGAATTCTGTTCTTGGAGAACTTTCCCCGTGAAGAAACTCTCTTTAAGTCATATGAGCGGTCTCGTGGCGGGAGCCTTGATTTGTTCTCTGCTCTTGGGCGTCTTTACGGTTTTTTACCGGGAGCGTGACAGGCTGCGGGATATCGCCAAGGCCCATTATAAGCGGTACATGAGGTATTATGCCGGCAAGAAGTTTGCCGAGGATGAGACGTATCGGAACGACGACGATGAGGTGCCGCTGGTGCGGGTCTTCGTGGATCCGACGAGGGAGATCGCCCGGGTCAGCCCCTGGCTCTACGGGACGAACCTGTCGCCGAAGATGGAGACAGAGGCGGATATCATTAAATTCGTCAGACAGTCGGGCATTACGTGTTTTCGTTTTCCGGGGGGTGGCTCTCCGGGTTATCACTGGAAGGATGGCACGTTTGATTTTGGCGGTCGTTTCCGCAAGGCGCCTCTGCGGGACATGCAGTTTGTCGTTGATTTCTGCCGCATCACGGGCACGCGGCTGATCATCCAGGTCAACGTGGAATCCGGGACGGCGCAGGAGGCGGCGGAGTGGGTGGCGTATCTGAACAAGACCGTGGGCTTTCCGGCGGTCTATTGGGAGTTGGGCAATGAGGTCTATGGTGATTGGGACAAAGGGCATATGACGGCGGATAAGTACGCGGACCTCATCATCGAATATGCGACCGAGATGAAGAAGGTCGATCCGTCCGTCAGGATCGGGATGGATTGGGCGGGATTGACAAAGCCGTGGTTCAATACAAGGGTCGTTAAAAAAGCGGGTGCGTACATTGATTTTGTCTCCGTTCACTGGTATCCCAACCTCATCAATCCCGACAAGATGTATGACAGGCGTATCCACCCGTATCCCCTGGCGGTCATCGCCAACGCCCAATATATCCCCGGGATAGTCAGGGAAATAAAAAAGATATTCGACAAGCTCGCTCCGAATCGCGACAGGCCGGTTGAGGTCACCTTCCTGGAGTGGGACGGCGCCGTGGACGGCCCTTCTTCGGACTTTCCTCCCTATTCCAAAGGCATCGTGCAGTGGTCGCTGGCCAACGCGCTCTTCCACGCGGATTGTTACGGTCAGTTTGCCGCATCGGGGGTCGCGGCCTCCGCGACCTTTGATTTTCAGTCGATAGGGTTCGGGTATATCCGGGGCTGGGATAAGAACGCCGGTTGGGGCGGGCAGCGCTGGGATGGGGAGATCGTCCGCCCCAAGGCGCTGGCGCTCAAGATGTTCTCGGAGTATTTCGGCGATACGGTCGTGGCCAGTACCGTCTCGGATTTCCCGTATTATTATGCAAAGGATGATTGGTGGCCGGAGACATTCAGGGGGCGCATCCCTTACGTATCGGCCTATGCCGGCATCTTTGAGGGTAAGAACAAGTGTTCGCTCCTTATGATCAATAAGCACCCGGAGAAAAGTTACAAAATCCGGG
>CAZCSY010000137.1:0-2769 GCA_964501505.1 uncultured Planctomycetia bacterium | reverse complement strand
AGCCTTGAGATGGACGAGACCTCTTTGGTCGTCAGGTGGGCGCGGGTGCTGAGCTTGCGGCCCGGGGCGAAGTCGCGCTTGGAGGCGTAGTAGTAGGCGCCGTTGTCGCACTTGAGCTTATACGTCTTGCCGCCGTCAGCCGAGATATCCACGCTCACGCCCCGGCCCCGCCAGCTCGGCACCAAAATGCGCACGTCATAGGGTGCCGTTATCTCACGGGTCACGAACAGGCCCTCGAGCACGCCCTCGCTCTTCTCGAGGTCGCCGTTCGCGCCCAGCACCACGCCTTGGAAATACGGCAGGTTCACGGCCTCTTCGCCCGCGATGCCCGCGTCGATCATCTGCGGCTCGGGGTCGGCGTAGCGCCGGACCCTGATGTAATGGTAATACGTAACGCTCTGGCCCGCGCCCCCACCCGAGGTCTTGAGGCCCACATAGCCCCGCCGCGGCGCCTTGCTGTCCTTGCTCTTGTCGCTGTAGGCGATCTCGGCCTGCCGCTCGGTCAGGTCGCTGTTGTAGCGCTCAAAGGTGATGTCCTCGTCCTTGACCTTGACCTTGTACTCGTAGCGCGCGCCTGCCGCAATCGGGATGGGGTCATTGGCCACCACGATATTGCCCACTGCGATGCAGTGCTGCGCGTCCGGGATGGCCGAGGCATACGCGGTGTAGTTCGTATCCGTCTCGATCATGGGCTGGGCATCGCGAAAAATACAGCGCGCCTCAAAGCCCGTGTAGGCGGTCGCGGCATACTCGATGATGCCGTCTTTGAGCGCGAACGCCTTCGAGTAGATGGTCGCGGCGTCAAGCGCCAGGCCGTCCTGGACGAGCGCGGCCGTGCCGTTCGGCGCAAAGAGCGTCAGCCATTTCGTCTCATCGAGCGCGGTGCCCGAGAAGTCTTCGTAAAAATCAAACGTCGCTTCGGGATCGGACAGGTCTTCGGCGGCGGGATTGCCGTAGTAGATATAGATCAAGGTCCCCTCTTCGGGGACCTGCGGGACCTTCACGTAGAACTCCGCCACGCGCGCCGGCGCGTTGCCGGTCACGCGCTCGAGAAAGTGCGGGATGCGCGTCTGGCCGTCCGCGAGCGTGAAGCGTGCGTCGCTGAAGTCCGCCTTTGCGTGTCCCGCGCAGTGCACGACCGCGCCCTGCGCCGCCACGCCCTCGCCGATCTTCACGCGTACCTGCACGTTGAAGAGCGGTCCCCCGCCCATCGCCGAGACGCGCAGCGGCCGGCGGTACCGCGAGCCCGTCAGCTGCGGGTTGCCGAAGGTACCGACCACGCCGGAGGAGTCGCAGTACGTGATGCGCACCTCGTGCAGGATGCCGTCCTCGCCGAGCCTCGCCCGCCAGTTAATCTTGCGCCCCTGCATGAGCCCTTCGGATAGGGGCGTGCCGCAAACCACAGGCACATAGTGGAGCCCGCCGTCCGCGCTCACCTCAAGCGTGACCTCCCCTTCAAACTCCCAGACGGCCGTCAGTTGCGTGACGATGCCGCGCGTCATCACGCCCTCGGGCTCGATGGTGACGCCGTCGGCCTTGACCGCCGGCAGGACAAAATCGCCCGTCCCATCCGCGCGCCAAACAAGGGCGGATTCGTAGGAAACGGTTTCAGCCCAGACACTTACTGAATAACCTAATACCGATAACGTGCAGAAAGCGAGGAACGTGCAGAAAGTGAGGCCAAAAGGGGCGCGCGCAAACCTTAGCGATTTACGGCTGATGCGGGTGACGCACGGTGCGGCAACGGCTTGCCGCACGCAACCACCGGACGGGCAGTCTATCCGTTTCCTCCCTATTAAAACAAAGTTACGCCCGACCAAAAAACAGCGGAGATGCTTTATTATAGCAAGCGGCCAAGGTTGCCGAAAGATTTTTTTTGAAAAAATATTCGTCCGGCTGGAAAAAAGGCGGGGATTTCTTTTCCGTGGCGTTGATTCCCAAGCTATGTGACGCTCTGCCGGTAGCATTTTTCTAACTCCGTTAAGAATGTAACATTTATATATAAATTTAGGTATCCGTAAATACCCACTTTCACGCTGCACAAACTACTCTACTTCAAAAACAATGACACCAAAAGACCAGGTCTTTTAGTGTCAAATTTTGTCGCTCGGAGACCTGGTCGACACTCGGAGGCCCGGTCTATTTTGAGCCCAGGAAAACGGCAGCGCTTGTTTCTCTTTCTTCGATACCTGCCCTCGCTTTATCACCCCGATTCTCAAGTGTAACTGGTAGCGTTCAGAAGCGTAACCTGCTTACCAATAAGTGGTTTTATTCGTGTTTTTAACATATTTTCGCTTCTCTCGCCCTTCTCAGTATGCGGAAATAGGTCGATTTGCTCAGGTTGAGTTGCCTTGATATGCTCTCATTGTCCAGCCCATTTCTTCTTAGCTCAACGACCCGATTCAGGCAAAATACCTTCTTTTTGAGCCGTTTGCTGAGAGTTGAGGAGGAGGAGATGCCAAAAATTGCCCTATCCGGGGCAGGCTGGGCGCCAAGGATGTACGCTCGGACGGCCCTAGGGATGTCTCGAACCGTCTTGCCTGTCGCTACCGGCCGTTCTGCTGCCGCCTCCAGGAGCCTTTGATACTTTTGACAGGCGCGGGCCCGATCTTCATGCATCTTTGACAAGACGAAATCGCTCTCCACAAAAGTATCGTTCTTCAAATTCGACATATAGTGTTTCAATGAATGCCACCTGTAATCAGTAAATTTTTTGCAGAGTCCGGCCTTAAAAGCATTCAGGTGAATGTAAACAGATGCGGCCAACAA
>CAZCSY010000136.1:0-2821 GCA_964501505.1 uncultured Planctomycetia bacterium | reverse complement strand
TTCTTTTATCACTTCGTCAATCTTCCCGCTTATGCCGACGATCGTCCGGATGCCGAATTCCTCAAAAAGGCCGGTGGCCCTCATCCCCATCCCGCCGCAAATGATGCAGGTAACGCCTTTTTGATGCAGAAACTGCGGAATATATCCCGGTTGATGGCCGGGATTCTGGATGCTTTCCTTTTCCGCTACCTTACCGTCTCTTATGTCAAGAATGGTAAACTCAGGGCAACGGCCGAAGTGAGCGGAAACAAAAGCACCATCGGTTGAAATAGCAACTTTCAAGGTTAACCTCCTTTGCCGATTAAAACGGCGGGGATACTCCGATATTCACTATCCCCGCCCCTTCTTTACCCCTCAGCCTCCGATGCTTGAGCCGATTCAAGATCTTTTATGCGCCGATTTATGGCGTCGATCTCTTCCTGTATGGCCTTGGCTTCCGCTCTCAGCATATCCGCTTCTTGCTTCGGAGGAACATGAGCGGAATAGGAAGGAACCGCATAAGGATTACCGTAGGCGTAAGGATATTCTGCCCCTCCAAAGCCGAACCCTCTGCCAAAACCACGCCCCCGGCCGCGGCCTCTTCCGAAGCCGCGTCCGTAACCAAAGCCCCGACCTCTGCCGCCGATCGGGTTCGCGTAACCCGGCACGGAATAACCGGCGCAGTAACCAGCTCGTCGACCTGTCATCGCCCCTAACCCAAGAGGCCCTGTTGCGTCTCCACCCGGCATCTTATTCACCCCCTCTCTTTTCCGTGTTATTGAAGATCATTTTCAATTAAATCAAAAATATAATTTATTTCGCGGTCCCGCATTTATCACATAAGCCATAAAACTGTATCAGGTGATTTGAGATCCTGAAGTTATATTTCCTGGCTAATCCCGCTTCTGTCCGGGAAAGAAGCTCTTTTTCTTCATCAATAAAATCCGTGTAATCAACCACCCTGCCGCAACCGGTACATACCAGATGGTGGTGGTGTCTCATGCCCTTAGGCCCCATGGCTAACTCGTACCTTGCCCTGCGATCGCCGAAATCAAACCTAAAGACAAGGCCCATCTGGACCAACAGTTCTAACGTTCGATAGACAGTGGTAAGCCCGACATTGGGATAAATCTTATGAACGGCCTTATAGACTCCTTCGGTACTTAAGTGTTCAGAAGACCTGCTTAGAACATCCAGGATTGCCTGCCTGGGAACAGTTACTCTGTAGCCGCATCCCCTGAATCTTCCGTGCCACCACGGTGGGCCGTACCCATCTCCTCGAGGCATACCCATCCCTCCTTAGTGAAAATGATTTTCATTACTAATTCTACACAATAACGCTGGATTTATCAAGCATTTTGTATGTTTTATATTTTGGGGCCAGGGGCGCGAACCCGCGCCAGCAGAAAATTAAAAGGCCCCTGCAATAGTCGGGGCCTTTTAATGTGGCACCCGAACCTGGCGCGAAGCGTCGGGGCCCAAAACCGAACGAGCAAAAAACCGGAAATTTCGCGGCTTAGACCTAAACAATACGTAGAGCTTCTGAGGCTATTACAAAAACAATAAACCCACCCCCCGGGCTAAGACCCGGGGGTATCTGCCGAGTTACTATATGCTGAATGGGGAAATTGAATTCATTCATATCTCAACGCCTCGATCGGATCAAGCTGGGCCGCCTTTTTCGCCGGCCACAGACCGAATCCTACGCCGACCGCTATGGAAAACGTGGTTGCCAAAAGAATACTGAAGGGCGAGACGCGCGTCGCCCACCCAAACGCCGTCGTCATGATGAAAGCGGTCCCGGCGCCCAACACGATCCCCATGAGGCCGCCGCTGAACGTCATCGCAACCGATTCGATCAGAAACTGAGACATGATATCGACGTTACGCGCGCCGATAGCCTTGCGCAGGCCGATCTCCCGGGTGCGTTCCGTGACCGATACCAGCATGATGTTCATGATGCCGATGCCTCCCACCAGAAGGGATATCGCGGCGATGCTTCCCAAAAGCAGGCTCATCGTCTGGGTCGTGCTGCTGAGCATCTCCTGGATCTCGCTCATATTCCGTATCTCGAACGTGTCTTCTTCTTGATACAACCGGTGCCGTTTCTTGATGAGTTCCTTAATGCGCGCCTCCGCCTCATCGATGGCATTCACATCCGAGACCTCGACATAGATCTGATCGACATAGTCTTTGCCTAACACGCGGTACATCGCGGTCGTCAAAGGAATATAGACGACATCATCCTGATCGTGCGGTCCCATCGAACCCTTTTCCGGGGCGATGCCGATAACCCTGAAATTAATACGGTTTATCTTTATGATCTTGCCGACCGGGTTGGTATTACCGAACAGTTTTTCGACGACCGACGTCCCCAGGATCGCGACCTTCTCGCGCCCCGTTATCTCCTCCCGGGTAAACCACCTGCCTGTCTCGGGGAGGGTCGCGCGCATCACCCCGTAATCATAGTCGACGCCTTCAATACTCGTATTGCTGTTCTCGTTCTCATACACGAGCTGGCCGCTGCCGCGGCAATCGCCGCTTACCCGCTTGACCAGCGGCGCCAGCCCCCGTATGGCGTCGACATCTTCAAACGTAAACCGCGTCACGGTCCCGGCGGCGGTGGACGCCCCGTGAAATCTGGCCGAACCACCCCTGACGGAGAGAAGGTTGGAACCCAACGATTTAAGCCGCTGTTCCATGGACACTTTGGCGCCTTCGCCCAACGCCATCATCGCGATCACCGCGCCGACGCCAAAAAGGATCCCGAGCATAGACAAGAACGAGCGGACCTTATTGGAAAAAATGGCCTGTATCGACTGGCGCACGTGCTGAAGGAACT
>CAZCSY010000135.1:0-2828 GCA_964501505.1 uncultured Planctomycetia bacterium | reverse complement strand
CTCGGGTGGTATCAGAGGACGCTCGATAAGGCCCTGCACTACCGCTATCGGGTCGTCGGCGGGGTCACGCTCCTTTTCGTCGCGTGCCTCATCGTGGCGAAGTTTTTCATGCCGTTCATCCTTTTCAGCGGCCGCGGGGTCGAGCAGTTTTACGTGCGGGCCGAGGCGCCGCCCGGCGTCTCCCTTGAGAAGATGAAAGAGATGATCGCCCCCGTCGAGGAGTTCGTGGCCCGGATCCCCCCGGACCTTCTGGATACCTATGAGACGACGGTGGGCAGCATGTCGGAAGAGAGGGGGTTTGACCCGGCGGCGCAGAGCGGTTCCAACCTCGCCCAGATTACGATATATCTCACGCCCAGCCAGGGGCGCAGGAAGAGCGCCGATGACATCATGGACGAGATGCGGCCCGGCCTCGAGGAACTGCACGAGAAGATTCCGAGACTCGACAAACTTTATTTCAGGAAGCGGCGCGAGGGACCTCCCGTGGGGCAGGCCATCGACGTGCGCATCCGGGGAGAGGAGTATCCGGTTATCACCGCGATCAAAGATGAGATGGTGACGTATCTGAAGTCGCTGAAGGGCGTTTCGGACGCCTCGGATACCTATAAGATAGGCATCGAGGAGTTTCACGTGGTCGTGGACACAGACAAGGCCGCCCAAACCTTTTTGACGATGCAGCAGGTGGCCTCAAGCCTGCGCACGGCCGTGGACGGGGGCATCGCCACCACCATCAAGCCGACCAAGGCCGAGGATGAGATCGAGGTCCTGGTGCGCCTGCCCCAGGAAGAGAGAGACACCCTGCACATCTTCAACGATCTGGTCATCGCCAACGCGTACGGTGACCTCGTCCCCTTGAACAAGATCGCCCGGATCGAGAAGTACCAGGGCCTGAAGTCCATCACCCACCTGGACGGTAAGCGATATGTCGCGGTCAATGGGGAGGTGGACAACCGGCATATCACGTCCGCCAAAGCCAACGAGCTGTTGGCGAATAAGTTCAAGAACATCTCTCAGGAGCATCTCGGTTATTCGTTGCGTTTCGGGGGCGAGCAGGAGGAGACGATAAAGTCTCTGCGCAGCCTTCTGGCGGCCTTCGGCATCGCGTTCCTGCTGATCTTTTTGATCCTGGCGACAGAGTTCAACTCGCTCGTGCAGCCTTTCATCGTGATGACGACCATACCCTTCGGCATGATCGGCGTCATTATCGCGTTTCTCCTGCATGGGGAGCCGATCAGCTTCTTCGCCATCATGGGGATCGTGGGTCTGACCGGCGTCGTGGTCAATGACTCCATCGTCTTTGTGGATTTCATCAACATCTTACGGCGCAAGGGGGTGGAGCGCCGGCCGTCTATCCTTCAGGCAGGCAGCATGCGCCTGCGGCCCGTCCTCCTGACGACTATCACGACCATCGCGGGCCTCTCCACGGTCGCCTACGGCATTGGTGGCAGCGATCCCTTCTTAAAACCCATGGCCCTTGCTATTGCCTGGGGGCTGTTTTTCGCTACGGCCCTGACCCTCATCGTCATCCCGTGCCTTTACGCTATCGTTGACGACCTGGCCATGAAGGTCCACCACAAGCCGACCGTCCGGGCCGACGCCTGACAGGATCGACGTCCGGTCTTTTTCTAAAATCCCTTTTCCTTTTGACTGTTTTTTTGTACAATAGAGTCATTGCTGGTAAGCGGAACCACGAGACCAAACCCTTTTGTCTTGCAGGATTGACGTCTGACAGGATCAACGTCCGGTCTCTTGCCAAAGGCCCAGGCCGTCCCTAAGGGCGGCAGGCGTGGGGGCGGAGGCCCAGGACGAGGCAGGGAAGAGACCATTCAAAAGTGCGGTATAGATGCGGAAAATTCTTATTGTTGACGATGAAGAAGACGTCCTTTTTTCGCTGAAATCCAGGTTGGAGCGGGAAGGGGACTTCAGGGTCACCACAGCCGGGGATGGGGAGGAGGCTTGGAAGATACTCCAGGCTCAGCCTCTGGACTTGGTGGTCCTTGATTTGGCCATGCCGAAAATGGGCGGGGAGAAGCTGCTCCAGATAATCCGCAAGGATTTGAGATTCGGGGAGCTGCCCGTGATCGTTTCGACCGTGGCGCGCGACACGTCATCGATGCTCAATCTGATGGATGCCGGGGCCACGGATTACCTCATGAAACCCTATGACGTCCGGGAACTCATTAAGGTCATCAAGACATATGTTTGACGCTATCGTAAGGGCCCGGAAGAGGCCACGATAAGTTTCAAAAGTGGAACAAAACCAGGTTTTTCCATAGGGGGACCAACGGAGCACCCCAGGCCCTAAAAACAGGCCTGGACGGGTCTATAAAACGGAAAAGATAGGTATCCAGAGCCCTGCAAAAGCAGGGTTTTTTTATTGGCCGGAGGGAGTCCAAAAAGCGGGCCGGAGGCTACAAAAACCGCCCACCGGTGGACCTGCGGCGTTGTCATTTTGTGGGCGTAAACTGCGATATTCTGCCGTAGATTTCGTCCGGTTTCCAGAAGTTCCAAATCCAGGCCCAGGCTGTTTTGTTTCTTGTTTTTAAGCTTTCATTGGCCCGGACAAGAGCGCCCGATTTTGTTTTTCTTTTGGTTTTGATCCTGTTTGAAGAGCCTGAGGCAGCCATAAATACCCCTAAATCTTACTAGTATCAAGTTCCTATAATAGTTCTTATGTTAACTTGTGAGTCCAGGATGAATTGGCGCATCCAAGCGAGTTTTTAAGGGGTTACGTAAAATGTGGATTTCGCTGTTAATAACGCCCTTACGTTTTACCGGGTGTTACCTGTGGTGGTTTTTTACAAAAGGACCTTACTTACAGTTGGTTA
>CAZCSY010000134.1:0-2830 GCA_964501505.1 uncultured Planctomycetia bacterium | reverse complement strand
AACAAATAATGTTCATTGTCACACACCATTGCGCGAAAGGGGCCGTAAAACACATGACCTTTTCTTTTGTACTTTTTATTAAAGTACATTGCGTAAGACCCAAACAGATGTTTCATGGCAACTGAAAGATTTTTTTCATGGATCTGCAAAAGCAAATGGATGTGGTTTGGCAAAAGCGAGTAGCAGACAATGCTGACGCCGAACTGTTTGTTGGTCCTCAAAAGCAGACGCTTGAAATGCCGATAGTCCTGATTTTCACAAAACAGCACTTCCTGACCCGGGGCCCTTTGGATCACATGGTAGACCCCTCCCTCAAAAATGATCCGGTTCTTGGTCCGCTGGTAGCGGAGCGCTTCTTCTCCATCCATCCTGATCTTGATAGCCATACCCCCTCCTGTCTGTTGTGACACCGAAAGACCAGATCTTTGAGTGTCATTTTGTGACACCGAAAGACCTGGTCTTTGAGTGTCATTTTGTGGCACCGAAAGACCTGGTCTCAAGAGTCACTCTTCGGGGGAGGCTTAACTGTGAGGGAGAGGGGGAAAGGATTAGTTAAGAACGGGGAAAGTGTCCGAAAAGCCTGTCTTGGCTTAGGATAACTTTTTTATATCAAATAAATTACAGCTAGAAATTGTCCAAATCGACCAGCTTGTTCTTGATGGCGTATTTAATGAGGTCGCTGGTCTTGTGGAAGCCTAATTTGCGAAGCATGTTGTTCTTATAATTTTCCACGGTGCGGGCGCTGATAAATAAAGCTTCGGCGATCTCTTTGGCGGTCTTGCCCTCCGCCACCAGGCGCAAAACGTCCATCTCGCGCTCGCTCAGGGTGGCGGCCTTGCCTATATCTTCGGGCGCGCGGCTAACCTTCTCCATGATATAGGATGAGGCCTCCCCGCTCAAAAAGACCTGGCCCGCCGTCACCTTACGCAGGGCCGGCAGGAGGTCGTCCGCGGCATTCTCCTTATTGAGGTATCCGCGCACGCCGCCCTTGAGGGCGCGCATGACATACGCATCGGCCTTGTGCACGCTGATGATGATGATCTTGGTCTTGCGGCAGATATGCTGGATCTGTTCGATGATCTCCAGGCCCGATTTTTTCGGCATCGTGATGTCAAGAAGCAGGATGTCTGGCTTGAGACGGCCCACCTTGTCCAGCACCTCTTCGCCGTTCGCGGCCTCGCCGACGACCTCGTACTCGTCGTACTTGTGCAGGATCGTCTTGATCCCTTCGCGGATAATGTCGTGATCGTCAGCAACGATAATCTTGTAACCCATACGCACCCTAAAAAATCGGCAGATCCACCTGGATCAGCGTGCCCACGCCCGGCCGGCTGCGGATATGCATGCGCCCGCCGAAAAGCTCTATGCGTTCGCGCAACCCCTGGAGGCCGAGCTTCACGACATCGTCTCTTCTGCGGTGGGGCCGCTTTGCGTAAGAGCCGCAATCAAATCCGGTCCCGTCATCCAAAACCGACAGCCGGGCGCTGTTGCCGCGGTAGAGTAAATTGATATCCACGCTGCGCGCCTTGGCGTGCTTGGCAACATTTGTAAGCGCTTCCTGGACAACACGGTACAAAACAAGGCTGTACTCCGGCGACAGCTTCAACTCCTGGTCGGGCCCGTTAAAAGTGATCTTGCAATTTGTCAGCTCGCGGTACTGCCCGATCAGCGCTTCCAGGCTTTCGATCAACCCGAGGTCATCCAATTCCGGCGGACGCAGCAACTCGGAGATATTGTGGATCTTTTGCATCAACGCGTCCACGATGCGCTTGCTCTTGTTGATGCGATCCTTCTGCTCGGCCGCGCCCTCGGGCAGGTCGCCGTCGATGAGCCCAAGATAAATCTTCATCGCGCTCAGATCCTGGCCCATCTGATCGTGGACCTGGAGCGAGAGATTGTTTTTCTGCTCCTCCTCGACACGGATCACGGTCCGACACAAGAGCTCGCGATGCTCGGAGTCGCGCTTGCTCCGACGGTACGTGAGATACGCCATCTGCGCGCCGAGCGCCAGCGCAACGGCCAGCGACCCAAAGAGGAGCCGCACCGAACGGTCGCGGCTGGCCTGGGCGCGCATCAACTGTTCATCGATCATCCGCAGGTTGTGCTTCTGCAGGGTCTCGTCGAGATACGCCTCGATCTGAAAGAGTTTGCTCTCGAACTCCATCAGGGTCCGGCGGATATCATTGATGATGTCCGTCTTGGCGTCGCCCTCGGCGACCGCCGAGGCGTCGGCGAGCCTCATGATCCGGTCGCCGATCGCGCGCAGCTGCCCCTCGCTGTCGCGTGCCGTCGTGATCCAGCCGCGCTCTTCGGCGGTCGTTGCCATCGAAGCGTAAAACGCGATGCTTTCTTCAAAGTTCTCCGTCGCCTTTTTCGTCAGATCCGTCTTCGCGACGGCCGCCGCGTCGAGGTAGCGCGCGCTCTTCCAGAAGATGTAGCTGCGGATGCCGATGGCGTACTTGCTGTTGTTCGACTTCATCTCTTGGACGGCGTTCTGTAAAGGGATGTCCACGCGCGCCAGGTGCGTGACGGTGCGGTTCAACATCTCGATCTGCCGGACGCCGATGAGGCCGATGACGGCCACCAGCAACAACAGGCCGCCGAATCCCAACACCATCTTCCAATCAATGGGGAACCGGCGTTTCATTGTTTTTTGTTCTTGTCAAGATCCTTGAGCCACTCGCGTACGGAGTCGGCGTCGTCCGAGAGGGGGTCGAGTTCGAGGAAATTGAGGTAGTGATAACGGGCGTTCTCAGCGTCGCGGAAGTAGTCATCGAAGATAATACCTAAGTTAAAGTGGGCCTTGGCGTTACGCTGATTGAAGGCGAGT
>CAZCSY010000133.1:0-2917 GCA_964501505.1 uncultured Planctomycetia bacterium | reverse complement strand
CGGTCAAAGTTCTCCTGCCGGAAGTAACTGAAGCCCAACGTCTGATAGAGGGAGGCCTTATCGGCGCCAGTCTGCGCCTGGAGCCGCTTGATGAGGGCGGCGTCAACCGTATCCAGGTCCACGGAATCAGAAGGCTGGGCTGCCAGCGTTGCGGCAAGGAACACAAAACCACAACACACGAAGAGCCCGTACACGAGGAGCCCGTAACGGTGAAATGAAGCCCCTCCGGGGCACAAGCCCGGGGTTCCCTGTTTCCTGCCCTTTCGGGGTGGAATCCCGACCGACTCCATCCGCGGCTTGAAGGCCGGGGTTTTGGAGCATCGGGATAAAAAAAGTGGTCTCATGGGAAAGAATATAAAAACTGTTTCATCTCCTGCCATTCGTCTTCGGGCAGGCCGGAAAACGCCACGCCGATGTCAAAACGCCGGACGCCGTCTTCCCGGACGAGCGCGGCGTCCTTCACCCAGATGACCTCGCCCAACGTCTGGATCGTCTTTCGCGTCGGCAGCGTCAGGGTCAGTTCCAGACGGTCGCCTGCCTCAAAACGCTCATTGGCCACCAGGCACACCCCGCCTTCGGCGACATTGCGCGTGGCGTCGATATCGGCGACCTCCTCGGCCATCTGTGATCCCAGGCGCCGCCACGCGACCCCCACGCTGATATCCAACCGGGAAAACTTCCTGCGTTCATCCATAACACCTTCCCTCATCATGACGCGCCTCCCCAACGCGGTGCCTGGTGCCGGACTTTTCTTTTTATCATACTCCCGGACCGGGGAGGCGTCAATTTTTAAAAGAGCTTAAAGAGCGTCACTTCTTCTTGCGGGAAACCGCGAAGCCGTTGCGATCAACGATCAGGTTCTCGGCCGCGTCCTGTGGCACCTGATAAATAATATCCTGAGGCAGGGCCTTGAGGAAGTACATCCCGGTAGCATCCGGCACCTTCCTGCCCACCCGGATATCGAAGACGCGAGGCCCCTCATCGCCTTCGACGGTGAGGACCACCCGGACGGCGGCCGCGTCAAAGCCGTAGTCCGCACCCTCTTCGGGGTCGACCAGCCTGCGGGCCTCGATCTTGGCGAGGGCCTTCAAGAAACCATTGACCTTATCTTTGTCCGCTTCCTGGCCGCGGGCCGGCGGTTCAAAGGTCCACGTCTCATCAGCCCCCTTAATGAGGGAAAACGGCTCTTGCCCGGCCTTCGTGACATCGATGCGGCCGGCCTTGTTGATCTCATCGGAATAGATCCGTCCCTCCACGAAAGAACGGTCGTTGAGCTGCGACTCGGCGTTGACGATCCCAAGGCTCATCGGCAGGCCCGTCTCGACCAGAAGGGTCTCTTCGGAACCCGCCAGGCGGCAGAACCCTGCGCCCGGGCGCGGCATCTTCACCCCGTAGACCAGGTGCGCGATCTCCTCGCCGGTCTCAGTCTGCAGCACGACGTGCACCCCCTGGTCGTCGGCGATCCCAAAATCAGAAAAGACGGCCGCCGAGACACCCCGCGGCTCACCCCGGACATTCTCTACGTCATGGATCAGTTTGTCCACGCGCTCCTTCTTCGCCGGGATGCCGTTACGGTTCGCCAACACCCAGCCCGTGGCGCGCCGGGAAAGCACAATCTTCTTGTCATCCGGCACGTCTCCCTTGTAAAGGATGATACGGCCGATAAAATCTTTGTCAAACTCAGGCGTCAAGATAACGGCCTGCGCCTGACGGGCCGCCTCCTCTGCCTGGCGGGTGCGCGCGGCCTTCTTGGCAATGGCGAGCGCCGCCAGCAGGCCCAAAACGACAAGAAGGATGACAAGATGCCTGAGTTTCATATGGGTGTCCTGCGAAAGCGGGATAAATGAGCCCCGAACTTACGAAGCAACCCCGCAGGGGCTGGGAACGTAAGTTTGTCGGACGAATTTACCCGCGCTTTCTGAATCTCTGGCGGCCCTCTGAAGAAAGGACGGGGGATCAGCGACCAAGGGCCGATTGATAAAACTGTTTTTCCTTGCGGCGCAAAAAGAAGCGCGCGAAGGCAAAACCCGCCCAGCAAAACGGGACCGCCGCGACCACGGCAAACCGCCACCCCACCTTCTGGGCATCGGTCAGGCGCTTGATCTGACGGTCCGATTGCCGTTTGGCGCGGATCTGGATAAGGTCATCCCCCAGGGCGAGGCCGTCTACCATATTAGCAAAGAGGTTGAGATTGGGGCGGTTGCCGATCAGGGAATCCGAAAAGGCCTTGGCGCAACCTATCACGATGAGCCTGCCGGGCGCGGGCGTCAACTCTTCTTTTTCCGGCTCCTCGACGGCCTTATCGCCTTCTTCGCCCTTCTTCTCGGCCGGCCACGCCGGCATCCCCTTCTCGGCAAACGTATTCGTGAACTGCCCGCTCACCATCATCCCCAGCGCAAACTTGCCGGGCGACCCTGCGCGCGGGAAAGAAAGGTCTCCCGGGGAGACCGGACCCGTCCCGAAAAGACCGGGCTGATACGGCACCCGCCAGCTGCGTTTCGTGGACGTGAACAGGATGTCATAATTCAGCCCCGCTCCTTTGATCACGTCAGTCCCCACGGTCAGGACAGAACCCCACAGGTACAAGAAGGAGGCCTGACGACCCATCAGGGGGAGCCGGCTGTTCATGAATTCCTGACGCACCAGGATCTGGTTCGGGACGCGCAGCGGCATGTTCGCGGCAAACGGCCCGACCCGCTCGCCGGGGCAGCAGATATCCTGGACCAAATCACGGCGGGCAGCGGTGAGCCGGTCGACGATCTGAGGAGTGGGGCGATCGCGGCCGCGTTGGCCAGGCGCCGACAGGCAGAGCGCAAGAACCCGATTCGGCCCGCAGAGAAACGCCGCCATCGTCGCCAGGTAGCCGTGACCTTCTCCAGCCCGGATATCCCGGACCGCCTCCGCGCCTTGGCCGACC
>CAZCSY010000132.1:0-3037 GCA_964501505.1 uncultured Planctomycetia bacterium | reverse complement strand
ACATACGACTCGTACAGGTCCGCGCCCATGCCCGCGACGTCGCCGACGTTATCGCCGACGTTATCGGCGATGACGGCGGGGTTGCGCGGATCGTCTTCGGGGATCCCGGCCTCGACCTTGCCGACGAGGTCTGCGCCGACGTCCGCGGCCTTCGTGAAGATGCCGCCGCCCACCCTGGCGAAGAGCGCCTGGGAGCTGGCGCCCATGCCGAAACAGAGCATCGTCGAGGTGATGACCGTGATCTTGTCCATGTGGGCCGGCAACGGGTGCGTTGCGTACCACCAGTTCAGGCCGAAGTACCAAATGCTCAAATCCAGGAGGCCGAAACCGACGACCATCAGCCCCATCACCGCGCCGCCGGAGAAAGCCACGCGCAGGCCGCTGTTCAGGCTCTTCTGCGCGGCATGGGCCGTGCGCGCGCTCGACTCCGTCGCCATCTTCATGCCCAGAAATCCGCAGAGCCCCGAGAAAAACCCTCCCGTCAAAAAGGCAAACGGCACCGCCGGCGCGAGGTTGCCGGACTTCACCAGGACCAGAAGAATCACAAAGACGACGGCAAAAAAGATGGCTACGGTAGTGTACTGACGCCGCAGATACGCCGCCGCGCCTTCCTTGACCGCCTGGGCGATCTCGCGCATCTTCTCGGTCCCCTCGTCCTGACGCATGATGAACCACGCCAGATACCCCGCGAACGCAAGCGCCAGCACAGAGCCAAGCGGCGCTAAATACAACAGGTCAAACACACTATCCTCCTTGCTTTCCGAAACTCCGTTTGGAAACGGGGTTTCGAAACGGGGTTTGGAAACGGGGTTTCGGAAAAAGACGGCCGTGCCACTTGTCGCAACTCGGTTGTGATATGGATCAATTAGGGAGTTACTATAATATAAACGCCAGGCATTGGCAACATTTATTTAGAAAACCAGCCCCC
Organism: uncultured Planctomycetia bacterium; assembly: GCA_964501505.1. Taxonomy (GTDB): domain Bacteria; phylum Omnitrophota; class Gorgyraeia; order Velamenicoccales; family Velamenicoccaceae; genus CAZCSY01. The sequence continues at coordinate 2,109 of CAZCSY010000132.1, read as the reverse complement.
GCAAAAGCACGTATCCGAGCACAAAAAAGACGAGCGCCATCGTGAGCTTGACCGTGCCGAGGTGACGGCGCACCGTGCGCTCGAAGTCCTGCGACGTGGCGCCTAAGGCAGCGAGAACCAGGACGAAAAACAGGGGCGCGACGAACATCATGTTGTATCCGATGAGGTAGTGCAGGGCACGCGTCCGTAAGGAGGGCTCCTTCAGGACAAAGACGATCGTCGGCAGATAAAACTGGCCCGTGCACACCGCCTCCAGGAGCGAGATCAAGAACCCGACCACGAAGGCGCTTGCCAAAAGCCTACCCAGCGTCTTATCCTGAGCCTTTTTATCCTTACGGTAATAATCGCCGATGAGGGCATGGATCTTGTTCTTGACAGGACGCGGCAATTGAAGGGACATGTCGTCGGTCCGGCCGGTCTTCTTATAAACCACGTAATCCTTGACGGCAAAGGCGCCGAGACACACGCTGAGCACGCCGATGACGCCGTAGACCGCCTGCGAGACGACGAAAAACCCCTTGAGCGTGTATAAAAACCTGAAGAGGCCCAGGCCGATCGCGACATATGTCAGAAAGATCGCTGCGATATAGACGAGGCCGATCAGGAAGCGTTCGCGCCGACGGTAGCCCATGACGGCCAGAAACGACACGAAGAAGACGATCACCGTGAAGGCGCACGGGTTGAAGCCGTCCATGAATCCGGCGGCGAGCACCGCCCAGACGCCGAAGGAACGGAAGCGCTCCAGGAGATCCACGCCGCCGCCCTTCAAAGAGATGAATTCCGGCGAGGTGAGGAGCGCCTGGGCCAGGAGGCCGTCGAGCTTGTCCGCGGTCTCCTCCAAGCCCACCATAATCACCTTTCCCACCAGCACCGCCGGCACGGCGAGGTTGCGGTTGCTCAAAAGTTGAAGCTCGATGTATTTCTTGTAATTTTCTTCCTTGTCGATATCGAGTTTTTCCCAACTGACGCGCGCCCCGTACTTGCGCTCCAACGGCGGCACCACGCCCTCCAATACAATGTGGCACGCCTTGCAGTGCGGCGAGTAAAAAATCCGCACATGGACCTGCGCCCTCGGGGTCGCCTCTGGCTTCTCGGCAAAGGCCGCCCCGCCCGCCAGCACCAAGACCCCCAACACCAGAATCACCAGTTTTTTCATATCACTTTGTCCTGCATTCCCTTACGCCAATTTGACACTAAAAGACCAGGTCTAACAGTGCCAAAATTTGACACTAAAAGACCTGGTCTTTTAGTGTCATTTTTTGTCCTTGGCAACGGTGAGGCGGGAGGTGATCTCCTCCATCAGGTCTTCCATCGTCAGGATGCCGACGACGGTCTCGCCCTTATAGACCGCGGCCATGCGTTCTTTCTGCGGCTGGAGCTTGGAGAAGACGTGGTCCAGACTCTCCTCCTGGTCGACGCGAAGGAGCGGCCTGATGAGGCTCTGCCACTCCACGCCCGGCGCGTAAAACATATCGAAGATATGGACCATCCCCTTGAAGGCCCTGCCTTCGGTCACGGGAAAACGGCTGAACGGGTGGACGCGGATCTTCTCCTTGATGCTCTCAAAGGGTTCCTGCGCGTCGAACGCGACGAGCTCTTTGAGCGGGACCATGATGTCCACGGCCTTGGTCAGGGTCATCTCGAAGATCTTGTCGATCGCCTCTTTCTCGTGCGGCTCGAGGATGCCTTCGCGCGAGATGTCCTTGATGAGTGACTTGATCTCGTCCTTTGTCAGGAAGGGGTTCTTCTTCAGGCCCCGCGGGTTGATGAGGCGCGACATGGAGCTCGCGAAAAAGGTAAAGAGGTTCACCAACGGCAGAAAGAGCCGCTCGCTCCACGACAACGGCCCGGCCAGGGCGAGGACGACGCGGTTCGCCCGGTAGCGGCAGACGGTCTTAGGCAAGAGCTGGCAGAAGATAAACGATACGGGCGTCATCACGAGGGTCGTCACCAACGGACCATAGACCGGCCCCAGGCGAAAGAGGAGGGCCGCGGCGCTCGACGAGGAGAGGACGACGGCAAGGTTCGTGCCGATCAGCGTCGTGGTCAGGAGACGGTCCGGCTTCTTGATCAGGTCGTGCACGCGCAGGGCCCGCTTGTTGCGCCGCT
>CAZCSY010000131.1:0-3103 GCA_964501505.1 uncultured Planctomycetia bacterium | reverse complement strand
CCCTATGATAGTATAAGTACCTCCCCTTTGCAATAGGCGTCATGATCCCGCACGCCGGCAAAACCCGTTGTCGCGCCACATCTTTTGTGTTAGGATGAACGGCGCATGGAACACCACGGATTCATATCCGCGAAACCCTGGCGGACCTACCACCGGCTACCCGCGGGTCAGCCGGCGCTGCCAGAGACCATGGATATACAGTGACATCCCCTGAAACTAATGGGGCCCCTCCCGGGCTAAAGGCCGGGGTTCGCCTCTGGGCGGAATACGTGAACGGCCCAACCCATCCGCGGCCTGTCCCTGAGCTTCACTCAGGAGGAATGAGGAATCTGGAATGAGACATTGATGAAATCCTATGTGCGCCGCATCAACGACGGCCTCAAACGGCTCTTCCGGGATATCGACCGCCGTTACCACCTGCGGAAGATCTCCCCTCTCCTCTTCGACGCATGTCGGGATTTTGTCCTGCGGCCCGGCAAGCGCATCCGGCCGCTCCTGTTTCTCCTGGCGTATCAGGGCTACACCAGGAAGAGACGATCCAACGACCCCCGCCTCTTCAGTGCCGCCTCGGCCATCGAGCTCCTCCACGATTACATGCTCATCCACGATGACGTCATCGATGGGGCAGCTACCCGGCGGGGAAAACCGACCCTGCACCGCGTCTTCGACAAGAAGGTCAAAACCCTCTGCGGGACGACCATCGGCGAAAGCCTTGCGGTGGTCGCGGGAGACACCATCTTCGCTCTCGCGATCGAGTCGTTCCTGGCCGTCCGGGAAGACCCCCGGCGCAAAGAAGAAGCCCTGCGTCACCTCGTGGCCACGGCCGCCTACACCGGCACGGGCGAGTTCATCGACATTATCTTCGGCCACGCAAGGCTCGCTGCCATACGCGAGAAAGACGTCTATAATACCTATATATATAAAACCGCCAAATACACCTTCGAGTGCCCGCTCCTCATGGGAGCGACGCTCGCCGGCGCCGCGCCGGCACAACTCGCCAGGCTCTCTCGCTTGGGGCTGACGGCCGGACAGGCCTTCCAGATCTACGACGACTTCCTGGACACCTTCGGCACGCAAGAGCTCATCGGCAAACCCGTCCTGACGGACCTGGCCGAGTCCAAAAAGACCCTGCTCGTCCATGCAGCCTGGCGCCGCCTGAAAGGAGCCGACAAGCGGCGTTTCCAGGTCCTGTTTGAAAAAAAGAAAAAGACCGCCCGGGACCTGGAAGTCTTCAAGCGCCTCCTCATCGAGAGCGGCTCCTACGCCTTCTGTCTGAGGCGCATGAGGGAGCTCCAGCGCGAGGCGCTGGACGTCTACGAGGACCTCGCCATGAAAAAAAGAGAGCGCCTGCTTTTAGGCGCCCTCATCAAAAAACTCTCCCCCGCAGGGATGCCCGTCACCCTCTGACGGATCCTTGCCGCTTTTTGTGAAACCACTACGTTTTGATCCTCTTCGGCTGGCACAGGAACTTCGGACTCACCGCGAGCCGACCGCACGAATTACAGATATAGGCGATATCTTTTATCTTGGCATTGCACATATGGCGGGCATCCATGATCAGGGAACCGCACCAGTCACAGGTGTGGTCCGCCCCCGTCACGGGCACGCACAGGTGGCCGTGGCGCGTCACCGTCTTACCGCAGGTTTTACAGACCTTCTTGCGCATCTTCTTGTCCGCCATAGGATTCCCCCTTCCCGTTTTCCTCGAGGCGAGGCCTCCATCAGGCAACCACCTGGATGAACATGATCTCGTCGGCGTCGATATAACGCAGGGAGCGAATCCTCCAGGCCCTGCCCTCTTTTCGAAAATCGGCCTCAAAGCGCCCTGCCTCGTAATACAGCTTGCCGTCCTCCAGATGTTTAAAGTAGCACTTGAAGTCGATGAGCGCCACGGCCGTATCCTTCTCTTCTTCCCCGAGCGTTATCGTCAGATGCTTGACCTCCACGCGCAGCGGCCGGAAGTCACGGAAGATCTCCTCGGCCGTCTTCAAGAGGACCATCTTGTTGCGGCCGGCGTCATCTTGATAGAAACACGACAGGATACGACCGTAGCGCCGCGCGTCTCCCTGCTCGACGCCGGCCACCGCCGCGTAGACCGCCCGCTGGATGCGCGTCTCCTCGGTCTGGGAAAAGAACCGGACGGCCGCGTAGACCCCGGCGGCCACCACGGCCACGCTGATAATAAAAATGAGTTGCCTCTTGCGGTCCATGGAGCCCTTCGGGCGGCATCCCGGGCACAGATCCTGCCCGTGGTCGGGGTCTGTGTCCCGGACGGCTACGCGCGCGTGATCTTCAGGATCTTGTAGCGGAGTGTTCCGGCAGGAACCTCGAGGACGACCTCATCGTTCTCGGCGTGCCCCATCAGTCCCTTGCCGATCGGCGACTCGAGCGATATCTTTTTCTCGTCAAAGTCGGCCTCGGGGGGCGAGACCAAGGTATAGACGCACTCTTCATCCGTATCGAGATCTTTGATCTGCACGGTCGCGCCGATATAGACCTTGTCCGCCGGGATATCTTCGTTTTCGATGATCCGGGCACGCGCCAGATTGTCCTCCAGATCCACGATCTGCCTCTCCAGGTGGACCTGGGCCTCTTTCGCCGCGTCGTACTCGGCGTTCTCGGTCAGATCCCCCAGCGACCGCGCCTTGGCGAGTTGGCGGGCGATGGCGCGCCGACGGGGCCCCTTCAAATCATCCAGCTCTGCCCTGAGCTGCTCGTACCCCTTCTGCGTCAAAAAGATATCACTCATCGGAGAAAGACCCCGGCGGTCGTTCGCCGGGCGATTTGATCCGCTGGGGCGAGATGACCAACTCCACCCGGCGGTTCAGGCTACGCCCCTCCTTTGTCTCGTTGGTCGCCCGGGGCCTGTATTGGCCGAAGCCCGCTGCGGAAAACCGCAGGGGATCCATCTTTTGCGCCTCCGTAAAATACTTCAACACGCTCAGGGCACGCGCGAAGGAAAAGTCCCAATCCGACTTCCACTCAAAGATGGCCAGGGGCTGGTTGTCCGTGTGGCCCTCTATATAGACGTAATGCCGGGGCAGCGTCGCATCGATCAGGAACGCGACGCGTGCCGCGTGGGCGCGGCGCCAGCACGTGTCGC
>CAZCSY010000130.1:872-3132 GCA_964501505.1 uncultured Planctomycetia bacterium | reverse complement strand
TAAGTTTACCTGGAGTGGGTTCTGGAGGGTTCGATGGTCTGGATGGCGGCCGGATAGAGGGTCCAGTTTCCAAAACGGCCATTGATCCGGTCCACCGCGCCCAGGAGCTCCTCCCTCCTTTTTTGGCCGGGCAACAAGGGTGGGGTCAGGTCTTTTTCGAGGCCCATGAGTTGGACCCCGAGGGCCCGGATAGCCCTGAAATGGGCCTTTTTTGGGCCGTAGATGGCCTTGGCGCGGCTGAATATCTCCCAGCCATCATGGGTGGCTATCGGGTGGGTCTTCTGCCTGAAAAAAGACTCATTTTCGAAACTCAGCCACAGGCCGGTGGTGCGGCCTGAAAGGCCGTATTTCCGGGTGCGTTCTGCGACCATTTCGCAGAGCATTCTTAGCCATGCTTCAATGCTTTTTGGGTCGGAGATTTCGTGTGGTAATGTGTAGGAGTGGCCGATTGATTCTGGTCCTTTATTGGGGTCTGTTTCGCCTTTCTGGAAGGTTAAATTTTCATCTGTCCGTAAGGATTGACACAGCCAGTGGCCGACCGCCCGGCCGAAACTCTCGATTAATACATTTTCGGATATCGCTTTGAGTTGGTCGCAGGTTAAGATTCCGAGGCTTCCCAGGTATCGGGTCAGGGCCGGGCCGATGCCGCAGACCCTTGAAACAGGCACCCCTTTTATCACCTTATCCAGGTTGGCCTCCGTGATCCAAAACAGGCCGTCCGGCTTGTTGAGTTTACAGGCCATTTTGGCCAGGATCCAGGTAGGCGCGATGCCTATGGTGCAGTTCAGGCCAAAGGCCTCTTTGATGCGGTCTTTGACCATCTGGCCCAGGGTCAAAAACGACCCGAAATGGGGCTCCAGACCACCCACTGCCAAGTCGAATTCATCGATCGTGGTGTGCCTGATATCCGGACTAAAGGCCTCCAAAAGCCCCAAGATCTCCCGTGCGACATAGGTGTACCGGGCCGAGTCGCAGGCCACGAAGGCGGCATGCGGGCAGAGCTTGAAGGCCTCCCAGGTGGGCATGCCGGAGTCTATGCCATAGGCCTTGGCTTCATAAGAGGCCGCAGCCACCACGGTCCGGTACTTTTTGTCCCGGGAGCCCACGATGACGGGTCGGCCCTTCAGGGCAGGATTGACCTGTTGTTCCACGGACGCGAAAAACGCGTCCATGTCGATATGGAGAAGCATGGGACGTCTTGCTGGTTATGGCAGGCTATGGCGGGCGGCGCGACCGTTTCCGGAGCGGGGCCTGTGGTCGAGTACCCGTGGCATACACGCATGGAATATACCACACATTTGAGTGGTAGACAAGACAAAAAGAGAGGGAGGCGGACTCCCCTCCCTCTCTTTTCCTGCGTGATTATCTGCAGGTGTCGAGCATATGATTAATGACTTGTCTGCTCACTCCTTCCTTGCGCAGGGCTTCGACTTCTTCGACCGACAAGTTGAAGACAGAGCCGGTCTTTTGAATCTTCTCGATGATGATATCATCGCGGACCCCGGCCTTGCTCAGAATGACGATGTCCGAGATGCCGATCTTTTCGCGGCTGTCCGCCGGCACCTGCCGCACGAGCGTCTGTTCCCGTGGGCTTGTCGTCACATAAACGACGCGCATCGTATCACGGTGGCGGCGCGTGTACCACGGCGGGTGCGGGTAACGGATGATCCTGCGGCTGGGTCCGCACACGATCCCGAGGCCCGGATTATGGGTGCAGGCGTTAGAGGCCCTGGGCACGCTCGGCGAACCATAAGTGATGCTGAAGGCGTATTCCGCCCTGGCCGCGGGGGCCAGGAGCAGGCATGCCCCCAGGATGATGAGCGTGGCAACTGCGGTTTTCATTACTTCCTCCCGATCGTCAACGCGCCTTATTCGATTCCTTCAGGGGTGTCACAGCCGGAGGCGTTACCGCCGCCCCACGGACCAGACCCTCTGAACTCACCTTGTCTTGGGTGTCCGCCTGCGTGTTTCTGTTTGAAGGCCCCACCTCTCTCTTTTGCCTTTTCCTGGATCTTAGCAAACTGTTCGGCGGTCAGGATCTCTTTGGTCTGCGAGACAGAGGCGATGCGATGATCGACGATCTGCGCTTGGATGGTCTTGACCTCAGCCGCAAGACCCTGAATCGTCGCCGGGTCGACGTCGTACTGGCTTAAGGCCTCCTTCAGGCGGGACTGGGCTGCTTTCAGGGATTCCCTCAATTCTTTGCCCGTGGCCTGGTTGGCCTTGCTCGTCCGCTCGATGACCATCCCGAGATCCGGGA
>CAZCSY010000130.1:0-862 GCA_964501505.1 uncultured Planctomycetia bacterium | reverse complement strand
CTTTGTTCGTCCATTCCCGTATTGTTTCCCGGCTCAGCCCCAGCTCTTTCGCCATCGCTTCTTTAATAATGGCCTTGATGCGCTCGGCGTATTCTCCCTTCATGGCCGGCATGCCTTTTTCCTCCGGCGGCCCTCCGGAGGGTTGGGCCAGGACCGTTGCGCTGCCCAGAACGACGGCGAGTAGCGCGGCCGGCAAGGCCCTTTTCAAAACTTTTGTCATGTTCTTCATGGCACGTGCTCCTTTCCGGAGATCATCGTCTCCACCCGGTTAGACACGGCCCGGGGACCAAAAGTTCCCTGCTACGAAAAAATCTCTTCGATACCCACATCCAAGGCATTGTCATCGCTCCACCCGTTGCCATAAGCAAAGTAGTCGATCTGGTCCTCGATGGCAAGTTCCGCCAGCTGCCGGCGCTCGGCGCCGCCGGAGAAAAAGGGGCGGGCGAAAAGGAGCCCAAAGACAAAGAGCACCACGACCGTCGAGAAAGCAAAAACGGGCCTCGGCGCGGCGACCAGATGTCTGATCTTTTCAAAGACCGGGACACGCCGCGCTTCGCGTCTCTGCAGCACCTCTGATTTTATTCTTCCCCAGAGATGCGGGGGCACGTCGGCCGTCGGCGCCTCCTGAAACGGCCGCAGGGCGGCGTCGCGCACAGAGGCCTCGAGGCTGCGGCAGGCCGGGCACGCGGCGATATGTTCCTGGACCAGCCGACGGACGGCAGCGGTGACCTCATTGTCCGTGTAATCCGTCAGGAGCAGGTCCTGGATCTGTTTGCAGTTCATGGCGATACCCCTTGGATTTCCTTTTTCTTTTTCAGGGCCAGCAGGACCTGCCGGCCCCTATTGATGCGTGTGCGCACCG
>CAZCSY010000129.1:0-3176 GCA_964501505.1 uncultured Planctomycetia bacterium | reverse complement strand
TTGGCGATGACCTGGTTCCCGGTCCTGTCGGTGTACTGCGAGATGGCATCCCGCACCACGCCGCCGCCGAGCTGCAGCTCTTCGGTGACCTGAGCCGTGCTCTTCGTCGTGTAATCCGAACCCTGGTCATAATACGGCTCATACTGCCTGTTGGCGCTGAAGATATTACCGCCCGCATCATCATCGGCCGTAGCCGTGAAGTCAACGGCGTCCTTCATGCGCGCCTGTATGCCGCGGCGGATGTACACCTGCATCGCGATGGCCGCCGCCACGATGACGCCGATCAGGATCGCGTACTCAGCCGTGTTCTGACCTTTTTTGGATCTGCTTCTTAAAAACATTCGCTTTCACCTCCTTTGTCCCTTTCGGCCCTTCTGGAGGGGCCGTTAGAATGCGGCTCCGGTCCCGGCGCCCGCACCGGCGCCCGCACCTGCGCCCGCGCCTGCGCCCGCGCCTGTCCCGGTGATGTTCACCGGTCCGCCCATCTTGTTCATGAAGAACGTCGTTGCCGAATCCATCCTTGAACTGGTCTCGTTATAGAGCTTGTTCACGCTCGGCTTGATAAACGTCACCGCAGCGAACAGGATGGCGGCGATAATCGCCGTCAGTACAATGACGTACTCCATCGTGCTTTGACCGACCTTACAAAGCAGCTTCTTCATTCTCTCCCACCCCCTTTCTCCCTCCGGAAATAGTCACCGGTCCTAGAACCGGTGCGTGATATCGTTGGTCGCGTTATCCAGGATGCGGCCCGTGGCGTTAAAGAAACGCCCCACAGAGGGCCGGACGACATAGATGGACGCGTAGATGATCACCGCCACGATCACCGCAAACATCAGCGCGTACTCGACGATCATCTGGCCGCGTCGTCCCCTCTTCACCGCCACGCCACAAGATATCTTCTTCATCTTTCCTCCCGCTTGTACCGGCCTTCCTACCAGGGTACGTACCCGCCCCCATGGCCGCCAAAACCCCACCAGGTAGCGCTCTGGTTGGGCTTGGCGGTGATCTGGTCATCAAAGGAGTAGATCCGCCCTTGGACCGCGCGCCGGACATACATGCTCATCGCGATAAAGGCCGCGGCCACGATCGCGACCAAGATCGAGTACTCCAGCACGCTCTGGCCGCTGAACCTTCGGACGGCCTTTCGGGCGTTGCCCCTGTTTTCGTTACGGCAGGCTCCTGTCAGCATTATCGCACCTCGTTCAACCGGTCCTGCACGATCAATAGGCGCGCCCGCACGGCGTTCTTCATGTAGAAGAACATGGTCAGGAAGACCGCGCACAGGACGGACAGCAAAAGGGCATATTCCAGGACCGACTGCCCTCTGCTGTTTTTTTTATCGTTAAGATGAATAAACATCGTTAACTCCTGGGCCCTGTCACCAGGGCGTCGCCCCCCAGCCCGAGCCGCCGGGCTCGATCTCCTCATCCCACCACGGGATCGCCGCCCCGGTCGCATTGGAGGGTGTCGATTGCGGCACTCCTGGCTGATCCATCTTCTTCATGGCGAACTCTGTCGTTTTGTCCATCTTCTCGCGAAAATTGCTGAAAAAGCTGCCCGTCGTAAAGACGACCGTAAAGAGGGCAATCGCTACAAGCAGCATGAGATATTCGATGAAGACCTGTGCCCGCGTGCCGCGGCCGACTTTGTCTGAGGCTTTCAGTAAAAAACCGGCCACCCTACAGGTGCCGGTTAGCAAAACGAGCGCGGCGCGCTGCCCAAAGCTTCCCCCTTTGAGCGTTTCGATGCTTATTAAAAACTTTTTTAAAGGCATTATAAACCCCCTCAAAAAAATACCGGATTGCCGCAATCAACTTTCCAGCTCGGATTTCGGCAATCCGGAAAAATAGAAAAAACCAAACCTAAAAATCTCTTCGACAAAAGACCGTGGCGTCTTTGTCATATCCGTGGCGGATAATTTTTGGACCTGCCGATCCGATACCCACTTGCGTTAAAAATATATCATATTATATGTATCAATGTCAATAAGAAAATATTGCCAAGGGAAAGCGTTTTCTTGAGTTATGGAAAATGGGGGGGATAAAAAGAGACGCAAATCATCCGGCCCAGGCGTGAAAAATCTCAGGCAAGACCCTTTGAAGAAACAGGGCCTTCTTGTGAAGAAATGCGGATCCACATTTTTTTCTTATCCGCGTCAAAAATCGGCATTTCGTTGAATAGAAGGGCGGCGTCACCCAATTCAGATGAATTTTGTAACTTTTTTGGTACCAATAGGTTACAAAGTGCATCTTCGACATAATCACGGCGGATGCGGCCGGACTGCTTCAGGAAGAGTTCACGCATCTTCATCAAGCTCCATCCCCAGCAGGCGGACGGAAAAAACGTGCGCTGCATGAAAGAGTTCAGGATCTCGACGAGCGTGGTGAAGATTTCATTGACGTCGTGGCTGCTTTGGATCGCCCGGGCCTGCTCAAGCATCTTCTTCTCGTCGAGATATTCCTCGGCGTAGGCCGGGGTCTTGAGCACCCCCAGGAAGTCCTTGTGGCTGTCTTCGAAAAATGGGAACCGCCTGACGAATTTCTTAACGACCTCACTCGTCGGAAACTCCTGTTCGTCCATATTCGTGAAGAGCGCGATGCGCGCGTGGCCGATATCGCTCTCTTTGATCACGACCAGTCGTAACACAACCTCTTTATTTTCAATATGTTGTGCAAATCTTATCGTCTCTTCGACGCAAGGGTATTTCTGCTCAAAGGCCTCGTTGAAATAGTAGCTGCTCGCTTTCTTCTTTTCGAGTTGTATGATCGTCTTGTATTGCCAGGGCCATACCCCGATGATAAAGTTTATCTTCGGTGGCACATTATATGTAACCTCTTTAATTTCAATGCGTTTTGAAGACATGCACCGGACGTTCCGGATGCGCTTTAGGGGGCTGCTGCCGTCGAGCGCAAAGATAAACTCCGCCAAGAGCTCACTGAGAGCGCTCTCCGGACGGGCATTGAAGATGATGACCGGCTCGCTCTTCAGGAATATGGAATCGATGCAACTCATTACATTACAAAAGGTTGAGCAAAAATTAATTGGAACATTAGGGCCGTCCCAGATCGTCTTGAAGGTGCCGTCGATAAAAAAACTCGTCTTGTCCTCGAGGTCGAACCTCAGATAATGGACATCCTGGACGAGATGATTAATTTCTGTAACTATTTCATTTT
>CAZCSY010000128.1:0-3223 GCA_964501505.1 uncultured Planctomycetia bacterium | reverse complement strand
GCGGCGAGATCATCGACGCGGGCAAGGAGCCGCTGGTGGTTCTCGATCTCGATCGTAAGGTCCGTGATGTTTTTTTCATGGGCGTCCATCCGTGCCTTCAGGGTCGTGCGCTGCGTGTCGATGGCCCCGATGCGGCGCTCAAGATCCGAGATACGGTCCTGATTCAGCCGGATGTGCTGCTCGTTGCGGATGCCGACATTCTCCAGGGCGGTCATCTCTTCTTTCAGTTTGCTCAGCTGACCGTCGAGCTCCTGGAGCTGGTTCTTCTGAGCCATGACCCGGCCGTCGAGACCCTGAAGTTCCTGTTGCCAGGCGCCTTCCTCCTCCTGGGCCTTTTTGAGCATCTGTTTGACCACGGCTTGCTCGGATTCGGCATTCTTGAGCTCTATGCTTGCGAGCTTGAGTTCGGCGTCTTTGAGCCTTTCGTAGACCTCCTTGTAGCGGCGGGCCTTGCCGGCCTGGCGCTCGATGGAGTTGATCTGGCGGCGGACCTCGGCGACGATATCATTGACGCGCAGGAGGTTGTTGTCGGTCTCCTCGAGTTTGCGCATCGCCTCTTTCTTCCTGACCTTGTACTTGCTGACGCCGGTCGCCTCGTCGAAGACCAGGCGACGGTCTTCCGGTTTGGAGCTGATGACGAGGTCGATCTTTCCCTGCTCCACGAGCGAGTAGGACTCGGCGCCGATCCCCGTGCCCATCAGGATGTCGTTGATGTCACGCAGCCGGACCGTGTTGTTGTTGATGAGGTATTCGCTCTCGCCGCTGCGGAAGAGCCGCCGCGTGATCGTCACCTCGTCGTATTCGATAGGCAGGATCTTGGCCTCGTTGGAGAGCGTCAGGGAGACCTCCGCCATGTTGTTGGCCTCGACGGTCTCCGTGCCGTTGAAGATGACGTCTTCGCTCTTGGACCCGCGCAGGGCCTTGATGGACTGCTCGCCCAGGCACCAGCGGATCGAGTCGAAGATATTGCTTTTACCGCAGCCGTTGGGGCCCACGATTGCGGTGATGCCGGGCTCGAAGTGGAGGACCGTGCGCTCGGCGAACGACTTGAAACCGGTGATGTCGAGTTTTTTAAAGTACATCGGTCAGCGGTTGAGTTTCTCTTTGAGTTTTTTGGTCAGCATCGGCACGACCTCGAAGAGGTCGCCGACGATGCCCAGCGACGCGATCTGAAAGATCGGCGCGTGCGGGTCGCTGTTGATGGCGACGATGGTCTTCGATGACTGCATGCCGACCAGATGCTGGATTTGTCCCGAGATGCCGCAGGCGATATAGAGCTTCGGACAGACGGTCTTTCCGGTCTGGCCGACCTGGTGCGAGTAGGGCATCCAACCGCTGTCCACGGCCGCACGGGAGGCGCCCACGGCGCCGTTCAGGACCTTGGCCAGTTCTTCGATGATCCTGAAATTCTCGGGATCCTTCATGCCGCGGCCGCCCGAGACGATGATGTCCGCCTCGGAGATGTTGACGGTCGCCGAGACTTCCTCGATGATGTCCAGGAGGCGCGTGCGCGAGGCATACACCTCTTCTTCGAAGATCTCCTTGACGACCTGTCCCTTGCGATTCGGATCCGCTTGGGCTTCTTTCATGACCTTGTGGCGGACGGTCGCCATCTGCGGCCGGTGGTGGGGCGTGATGATCGTCGCCATGATGTTGCCGCCGAAGGCCGGACGGGTCTGCAGGAGGATCTTTTTTTCGGCGTCGATGTCGAGAGCCGTGCAGTCCGCGGTCAGCCCCGTGCCGACCTTGACGGCCACGCGCGCAATGAGCGAGCGGCCGATAGAGGTCGCGCCGCACAGGACGATTTCCGGCCTGTACTTTTTGATGAGGCGCACCAGCACCGCGGTGTAGGGTTCGTCGAGAAAATTCCTGAGCTGCGGGTGGTCGACATAATAGACCGTGTCGGCCCCGCGCGCGATGATGTCTTTTGTTTTCTTTTCGATGTCGTGGCCCAGCAGGATGCCGCAGAGCTTCGTCTGGCGCTTGTCGGCGAGCGCACGTCCCTTTCCCAGGAGTTCGTAGCTCACGGATTGGATGAGCCCGCGCTTCTGTTCGCAGAAGACCCAGACGCCGGCCGCCTCGGCGTCCCGGACGGGAAGCACCTTTTCTTTTTTTATGGTGATGGCGTCGAATTTACAGGGCTCGATGCAGGCGCCGCAGAGGGTGCAGAGTTCTATCTTGACGCGGGCCTTCTTTTCGACCATCACCAGGGCGCCGAAGGGGCAGGCCTTGACGCAGAGGGTGCAGCCGACACACTTGTTTTGGTCTATATGGAGTGACATGTTAAACGAGGACGTCTTTTAAGAATTCGACCAGCCTGTCCGTCATCTCTTGTGTATCGCCTTGCAGGATCTCGCCCCCCTTGCGCCGCTCGGGCGAGAAGATTTTAATGACCTGGGTCGGGGAGCCTTTCAGGCCGAGGCGCGCCTCTTCGCAATCCAGGTTTTGCGCGGTGAAGAACTGGATCTTGGCGTTCTTGGCCCGTATCTTGCCCTTGAGCGACGGCAGCCGTGGTTCGTTGATCTCCTTGACGACGGTCAAAAGGCAGGGCAACGGCGTCTCAAGGATCTCAAAACCTTCCTCCGTCATGCGCTCCACGCGCGCGACGCTTTCCGTAAAGGACTCGATCTTCTTGACGTAGGTGACCTGGGGGATCTCCAGGTACGTCGAGATGCCCGGTCCCACCTGGGCGGTGTCCCCGTCAGAGGCCTGTTTGCCGCAGAGGATGAGAGAAAAGGGGCCGCACTTCCTGATGGCACGCGCGAGCGTGTAGCTCGTCGCCAGCGTGTCAGACCCCGCGAAGGCGCGGTCGCTCACCAGGATCGCCTCGTCGATGCCCATGGCGAGGGCCTCGCGCAAGGCGCTCTCGGCCTGAGGCGGTCCCATCGTGAGGACGGTCGTGACACCGCCGTGCTGCTCCTTGAGGCGCACGGCCTCTTCGATAGCGTACATGTCGAAGGGGTTGATGATGGACTGGATCCCTTCGCGCACGAGCGTGTTGGTCTCGGGATTGATCGTGACGTCCGTCGTTTCCGGGACCTGCTTGATGCAGACAAGGAGACGGTGACCCGCGGAGGATACGTCGTTGCCCATGTTACTTCGCCATCTCCTTGATCAGCTGAAGGGCGATGATGTTGCGTTGGATCTGGTTCGTCCCTTCGTAGATCTGCGTGATCTTGGCGTCGCGCATCCGTTTTTCCGCCGGATACTCTTTGATGTAGCC
>CAZCSY010000127.1:0-3304 GCA_964501505.1 uncultured Planctomycetia bacterium | reverse complement strand
TTTTGACTTATTGTGAGCACGATGGGAAAGAGGTTTCTGCAGATGCAATAATGAACGATGGCTTGAGAATGGCAAGGGGAGACAGGGCCCTTCTTATGGGTCCGCTTGGCTATAAAGGTCAAAGGCCTCATCTCGGGATGTGGATCAAGGATTCAAAGGGTTGGCATGGACGCGATGACGATACCATTGGGAGCGATGCGGAGTCTAATATCTGGAAATTAGAGTTTGAGGCAGAGCAGGCCGGAGAACTTGAACTGCACGTGTCCGCGGGTAAGAACAGAAGGTCGCTTTTTGATAAGAATCTTCATGAGGAGCGGGTGTGGCTCGATAGGCCGATACGGATTATTGTCGAAGACGTGGATAAGGAGCCCAAGGTCGATTCCATCAAACTCACAGAGTTTTTCGTTAATGGCGAACCCTGCAATGTGGATGAGATTATAAAGTCCGCAACGGTGATGGTCCCGAAGAGAAGTAAGATTATGTCGCGGCTGGGAGTAAGGGGACAGGAGATTTTTGTTGCCTGGGGCGCAAACCCTAGAGGCTACTGGCAGGATTTTCAGGTGTTCCGCATAAGGGAGAGCATGTGGGAGGGGACATTAGCCGTTCAGGATGTCGACTTTGAGATGAATTTTTCAGCCGCGCCCTATGGACCAGCGGTCCTTCGCCCGAGTGACCGGTTGTGGGCATGGGAGCGGCCGATAAAGATAGTCGTAGAGAAGGGGCCGGAAAAACCCAAGACGGGACCAGAAGCAAAGCCCGGGACGCAGGAAGCCGATACGCAGGCAGATTGGGAGCGAAAGTCTTCAAGAATCAATACTGTGGATTATCATTCAGGTATCGAAGTTGTTTCAAGCAAGAGGGTGCGCGAGAAGATAAGGGTCTGGACTTTTCAGGACAATGAAAAGGAGCCCATCAGGGTTGATTCAGCGGCCGAGCAGGTAGAAATTCGAATAGATGCACCAGAGAGCCACACGGGGCCCCTTGGGTTTGTCCACTGTGGCATCGATACAGGCCATGGCAGTTGGGATGAGGTACGCCGTATTGAGTTGACCTGTCCTGATTATACCAAGGGAGGCGCTAGATTCACGGCATATCTCCCTGTCGATGTTACGATATTTACCTTCAATTGGCACAACAAGGGATCCGATAACGGTTGGCACGGAGATAGAAAGAACTATAAAGTTAACCATCTTTCTTCAGCCTCAAGTCCGATTCGACAACTTCACAGTCCACAATCCCTCGCCTATAGTCAAACTAAGATAAACGGCACGGAGCACAGAAAGAAGGCCGCCGCTATGCCGTTGTCTCGTCCCCTGACCCCGAAGCATATGGAACAGGATGAGACAAACCGAACCTTGCCTGTCGTCCGAGGAGGCAGCGGGACACCGTTTGGTCTCAACAGAGGTCTTGACCAGGGGGCATCGTCCAGCTCTCCTGTCATGACCTCGGCGGTTTCTGTCCTCAGGTCGTACCGTCTTGTCATTGCGGACGTCCATGTGCTCCCCAGGGTTTTTGCGGACCACACGCGGGGGACTGGTGACGGCACAGAGATCTTGTCCACGGCGGCCGGGTTGAGGGGGAAGTTTGCGCACGCCTATCTTGAGCGTTCCGCAGAGACGGACCGGTTGCTCGGGGATTTCGACCGTTTTGTCGGTGAGTCCGACGGACTTTCTTTTGATTTTCAGAGCGGCGCGGCGCGCTTTCTTGCGGTTTACCTTTCTCCCCAAAAACATCATCCCTGTAAGGTCTCGGTGATGCCCCTGGGGATCGCTGTGTACGACCGCGGAACGCAAGGAACCAGAGACAGGAGCGGTCTGCTCTGGGTGGCAGGTTCTGAACCTTTGGTGGCGGGTTGGATGGAGACTTTTGTGCGTTATGTGGACCGGAGGATCGTCTTTGAGATTTTCGCTCCGAGACAAGAGGTCGACTTCTCTTTCTTCCGGTTCCATCTGGATCTCGCGAGAGACAAGGTCTGGCGCAAGGAGTGGGCGTGCCCTGTTTCAGGCCGGCGCGTGCCCCTCCTGCGTTCCTATGCCACGGATATCGTCCTTGTAGCCTCTTTCCGTGCCAGCTCGCCGGTGGAACACAAAAGGGGACTCTTGGGAACAAAGGCAGGAGAAGTGGTTTCGGCCTGGAAGAGGGCCTGGGATGCCAAGCTGGAAGAAAGTCGTCCCTTCTGGGGCGCTGACATCCGGTTCCCCTTCCCTTACAACACCGACGCCGCGCTCGCCTTTGACCCGCACGAGATCGGACGCTGCCCCTTAGGACCTTTTGTAAAACTCTTTTTGCCCGACTTCAGGGAAAAACATGTCGCGAGGGTGGACAGGGACTTGGATGTCGGTGAAAATCTCCGGAAAAAGCAGTTTGACCTTATTGAGATCGCCGCCCCGTTACAGAAGCTGTTGGATGAGCCGTCGGGGGATCATATCGTGATGACGCAGAGATGGCCCCGCGTCCCTTATGAGTCGATAGTGGTGAGCCGCTCCTGGCATTCCCAGAGGCTGACCCCGGCGCACCTGCGCGTGCAGCTGCAATGGGCGCGGTGGGGGGTGAACAGCGAGTTTCACCGGGCCCGCAAATACGTCCCGCACCTTCACTCGCATTTTTATCCGGCCGAGAGCGCTCCTGCGTCCCGGCTCATCAAGGATTTCGAGGTGGCGGAGGGTCACGCGGGCATCGAGACAGGGACGTTGACCGGTTATCCAGTGAGGCACATAGCTCTTAAGGGAACGGATCCGGCGATCCTCGAGGACGCGGCCTTTGCGTTGGCTCACCGCATAGAAGCAATGGACCTGCCGTTCCATCAGATTGTCTTATCGGTCCCTCCGGGGGACGAGACGGTCGTCTCCTTCCTTTTTTGGAAAAAGTCAGCTTACACGCCTCTTGCGTTCCGTTTCGACCCGATCGGGTTTATTCGGCCGCGCGATCTGTCGCAACCCTTGACGGAGGCGTTCGTATACGACGGCTTGATCACCGTTTCGCTTGAACGGGAGATCGTGGACCGGCTTTGGGAGAAGTTCTGGCTGGACTGGCGGCAGCGGCCGCAGGAAGGCTCCGTTTCTTCGCCTGCGCAGCGCAACACAGCATCGGTCATCCAACGGGCACAGGAGATACAGGGCCAAACCGCCGCGACCTCTTTTATTTTCCCAAGGAAGAAAGCGCTATCTTTTTCGGGCGGGGTGCCCGTTGTGCGGCGTAAGGAGGTTGAGGAAAAAAACTCGCAGGAGACGCCACCGGATACGTCGGTCAGCTCGCCGGTCGGCGCGAACGATTCCTTCCCGGACATGTTCGCCTTCCCGGCACC
>CAZCSY010000126.1:0-3403 GCA_964501505.1 uncultured Planctomycetia bacterium | reverse complement strand
ATCGTCCTCGTGACCAACAACACCAAGCAGGCGGCGCGCGTGGCCACGCGCACGGCCTTCTTTTTGATGGGCGAGCTCATCGAGCTGGATGCGACCCAAACGATCTTTACCGCACCGTCCGACAAGCGGACGGACGAGTACATCTCGGGCAAGTTCGGATAAAGATGGCTATCATCGAGACCAGGGACCTCAACCTCTTCTACGACAAGTTCCAGGCGCTGATCGACGTGAACATGGTTATCCACGAGCGCCTGATCACGGCGATTATCGGTCCGTCGGGATGCGGCAAGTCGACCCTGTTGCGGTCCTTCAACAGGATGAACGACCTCATCGAGGGCGTCTGTGTGACGGGCCGGGTCCTGATCGAGGGCGACGACATCCTCGGGCCGGAGACGGACCTGGTCTGCCTGCGCAAGAAGGTGGGCATGGTCTTCCAGCGGCCCAACCCTTTCCCGTTGTCCATCTTTGAGAACCTGGTCTATGGTCTGAAGGTCCACCATATGGTCCCGCGTGACCGGCTCTACGGGATCGCCGAAGAGTCTCTCCGGGACGTCCTCCTGTGGGACAAACTTAAAGACAGGCTCCATAAGAGCGCCTTGACGCTGTCCCTGGAAGAGAAGCAGCGGCTGTGCATCGCGCGCGCCCTCGCGGTCAAACCCGATATTATCCTGATGGACGAGCCCTGCTCGGTCCTGGACCCGATCGCCACCCTGAAGATCGAGGAGACGGCGCGGGCCCTGAAGGAGCGCTACACGATCGTCATCGTGACGCACAACATGCAGCAGGCCGCTCGCATCTCCGACGAGACAGGGTTCATGCTGTTGGGCAAGTTGATTGAATTCGGAAAGACGCAGGATCTGTTTTCGCGTCCCGCCGACAAGCGGACGGAAGAATATATTACAGGCCGTTACGGCTAAGGGAGGCTACGATGATGCATAGACACTTTGACGAGGAGTTGAAGAGCCTGAACGAGAACTTGCTTAAGAGTGCCGCGCTGGTGCAGGAGTCCATCTTCAAGTCCGTCGAGGCGCTGAAGGAGCGCAATGCCGATCTGGCGAAGGTCGTCATCGCGAACGATGCGATCATCGACGAGATGGAGAACGTCATCGACGACGATGTCTTTAATATGGTAGCGCGTCACCAGCCGGTCGCCTCGGACCTGCGCTTTCTCCTGATGACGATGAAGCTCAACACGGACCTGGAGCGCATCGCGGATTGCGCCGCGGATATCTGCCAGTGGGTTCTGGAGCTGGTGCCGCAGCCCCTTTTGAAACCCCTCATCGATATCCCCAAACTCTCGCAGATCGCCCAGGGGATGGTCAAGAAGGCGATCGATGCCTTTGTCCGTCGCGACGCGGAGATGGCGCGCGCGGTCGTCTTATCGGACACAGAGGCCGACCGGCTCCGGGACCTGATCCAGAACGAATTGATCAACGACTTCCTCGCCAAAGACCCCAAGAGCGCCACGCGCGCGGTCCCGCTCCTTTTGATCACCCGGTACCTCGAGCGCATATGCGACCACGCGACCAATATCGCCGAGGATATCATCTATATGGTGGAGGCCAAGGTCGTCAAGCACCACCATGAGAAGCTCGAGCCGTCTTGATCGCCGCCGCGTTTTTACCGGCGCGTTTTTAGCTGTTTTTTCCGGGCGGATCCTGGGCTATAATATTCCCGGGTATTTCGAAGAGGGGATGAGGGGCATATGGCACATGACCAGAGAGCGTCTTGGTTCGGGATCCGTCGCCACGTCATCCTCCTCTTCGTCTTCTTAGCCTGCCTCCTTGTCGTTCCGACCGTCTCCTTCCTCCGCTGGTGGATCGTCGTCTCCCAGGATCAACTCAACGAGAGACTGCTTTGCGAAGGTCACAGGATATTCATCGGCTATATCGGCCAGAAGCGGGAGGTGCTTGAGACCCTGGCGCGTTCCTTTGTCCGGCATCCGGTCGTGCAGGCCCTTGTCGCCGGAGCCGCCGGCGCTGCGGCAGAGTCGGATATCACGGCCCTGAAGCGCGACGCCCGGCTGGATCTCTTCTCTGTGGTGGACGCCAGGGGGCACGTCCTCGGAGGCGACAGGGACATTGAACTTTTAGAGCTGTCGCGTCTCACGGTGCCTCAGCTGGGCTGGTCGTCTTCCTCCAGCGATATCCTGACGGGATTTTTTTATGACGCCTCCGGGCGCCTCTGGCTTCTGGCGCGGGCCCCTCTGGAGACACCGGGGGCGCCGGAGTCGAGTCTCCTCATCGGTTGTTACGTGGACGAGACGTTTCTGGGCAGTTGGGCCGATCCCCTCGGTTTTCACGTCGATGTCTACAGGCACGAGTCTTCCGCCGGCGAAGAGGTGTATTATCCCGCAACCGAAAACGCCGGCGTCATGTGGAAAGAGCTCAGGTATGCACAGGGGCCTTATGTGATCCGTCCCGCGTCTTTGGGGGGCATGCGGCTCATGTTTCTTGCTGCGGCCCTGCGCGATATCCGCGGCGAGGCCGTCGCCGTTTTGATCCTGCGTCGCGCCGCGCCCCTGATCGCAATACCGCAGCACACCTTTCTGAATTTCCTCTGGATCGTCCTCGGTCTGTTTTTCGGATTCCTGGCCGTGTCCCTCCGGTTTCTGACAGACCGCATCACCCGTCCTCTCGTGGATCTGCGCGGGGCGATCCGCGACATCACGGCCTCGGGGAACCTGGCCGCACGCCTGCACCCGGCGCGGGAAGACGAGATGGGACAACTCATCGAAGAGTTCAATAAGATGCTGGAGAAGCTCGAGACCTCCAGCGTCAGCCTCAACCGCTCCAAGGAGGAGCTGACGGCCCTCTACAACGATCTCCTGGAGCAGAAGCGGTTCACATCGGAGATCGTGGCCACGGCTCCCAGCATCGTCCTGGTCCTCCTGCCTGACGGCCGCGTGAAATTCATCAACGACGCCTCGTCGCGGATCATGGGCTTCAGGCCCGAAGAGGTGATCGGCCGGCAGTGGATCGATAACTTTGTCCCCTTCCGCCATCGGGAAGAGGTCCGCAGGATCTTCGACGAGATCCTCAAGGGCGAGATCCAGACCCATCGGCAGCAGCAGGGCAAGATCTTGATGAAGGAGGGCCATGAGCGGATCCTCTTGTGGAACAACAGCGTTATCGTGGACGAGGGGGGGCGTCTTGTCTCGGTCCTGGCCATCGGCATGGATATCACCCGGTGGAAGGAGACGGAGCGGGATCTGCGCCAGAAGGTGACACAGCTTGAGCGTTTTGTCAAGGTGACGATGGACCGGGAACGCGTGGTCATGGAATTGAAGCGGGAAGTGAAACGGTTGAAGGGCGCGACGCAAGACGGGCAGGCGGCAGATGAGGATCTTTAAGGGCCTGGGATATCACCGCTCGCTGCAGTTCAAGTGGTCCCTCACCATGTG
>CAZCSY010000125.1:0-3421 GCA_964501505.1 uncultured Planctomycetia bacterium | reverse complement strand
CCGGCGGCTCGTTCATCTGGCCGAAGACCATCATCATCTTCGGCAGGATCCCGTGTTTGTTAAGCTCGTAATACAACTCGTTGCCCTCGCGGATACGCTCGCCCGCGCCGGTGAAGACGCACGTGCCTTCGTGCTTCTTGACGATGTGGTGGATGATCTCGAGGGTCAGGACGCTCTTGCCGAGCGCGGCACCCCCGGGGATGCCGGTCTTGGACCCCTTGAAGACCGGAAAGAGGAGATCCAGTATCTTGATACCCGTCTCGATGTACTCGGCCTTGATCCCGGTCTTCTTGAAGCCGGGGATCTTCGTGCCCAGGGCGGGACGGCGAATCGGCCGCCTCTCGCCCGTCTCGATCGGGCCCTTCTGATCAATGGGATCCCCCATGACGTTGATGATGCGCGTGTAGAGCCCGTCGCCGATCGGGATCGAGATCGGCGCGCCCGTCCTGCGCGCCACGGTGCGGCGCTGGATATTGAAGGTCGAGCTCATCGCGATGCACCGGGCGATGCCCCCTTCCAGGTGCTCGGCCACCTCAAGAATGACCTCTCGGCCGTCCGTGGTCGTGACGACCAGCATCTCGTAGATAGGGGGCAGGTCCTTGACGCTCTCAAACCTGACGTCGACGACCGGCCCCTGGACGCAGATGACATGGCCCCCTTTGCTCAGGGTCCCTTCAGGAAGTGACATACAAGGACCTCGCCGAAAAAATCTCCCTCATGCTCTTGTCGATCAACTCGTGACGGACGCGGAAATAGACAAGTTGCAGCTTCTTCTGCAACTCTTTGATCTTCTGGGAACTGCCCTCCAGGTGGAGGAAGCGCGCCGAAAGCTCCGCCAGGCGGCTGAAGCCCAGGATCTCGTAAAAGGCCTGACCGAGCCACAACGATATCAGGTAGGCAATGATGTCGCTCGTCTTGGACTCCAGGATCGTCTCGCGGATCATCCTCGGGTCCACCGGCTCCTCTCTGCCGGGGATATCGAAAGGCACCATCACCATCTTCTTGACGCGCTGGACGAGAAAGCTGACCGGCTCCGGATAAAAGACCGCGAGCGACCCGATCTTCCCGGTCTCGAGCTGCTCCATCACGAAATCACGGATAGCCAAGGACTGGCCGTAGCGTTCCTCGTCCTTCACGCCGGGAAAGGCGATAAAAGAAAGACCCCTTTCGCGGGCCAGGGCATGCCCTTTTTCACCGATGACCATGAGGCGCGACGGCCCCTTCTGGGTCGCCTCAAAGGCCGCCGCCATGACCTTCAGGTTGAGACCGCCCAGGAGCCCCATGTCGGAAGTAATGGCCACGATACCCGACGGGGCCGGCGTCCCGCTCAGAAAAGGATGCTCCATTGTCCGGAAATACGCAAATTCGAAAAACTGGCGCAGGATGGCGTAAAATTGCTCCTCGCTCTTGATCATCTTCTCCAGCATCCGATAGTGGGAGACGGCCACAGACTTGAGCACCTCGACCAGAGAAAAGAGGCTGCGGTTGAAGTCCAGATCCTTCTTGAGCTGCGAAATGACCTTCACGTTCCCCCCGGGCCAGGACAGCATCTGCCTGGCTGAATGCGTCTTCTTCTTTATGCGACGCCGAAGAACTTCTTGAGCGCCGCGTTGATCGCCTCTTTGGTCTCCGACGTCATCTCGTCGGCGTCCTTGAACTCCGCGACGACATCCGGACACGTCTGCTTGAAAAACGGAAAAAAGTCCTTTTTGAAACGCTGGATCTCCGGCTGGGACATGTCGTCCAGGAGTCCGCGGTGAAGCGCATACAGCTGCACGATCAGCTCTTCCATCGGCGAGGGCCGGTTCTTCTCCTGGATGAGGAGCTGCGTCATCGCCTCGCCGCGCCTAAGCTTGGCCTCGGCGTCTTTCGAGAGCCCCGTCGCCCGCAGGGCCGTCATCTGCAGGAGCTCCTGATACTGCAGATAATCCAGGCGCAGCTTACCCGAGAGCCCCTTCATGATCGGCCACTGGGCCTTGTTGCCGATACGCGAGACCGACAAGCCGAAGTCGATGGCCGGACGGATCCCCTTATTGAAGAGGGCGCTGTTGAAATAGGTCTGCCCGTCAGTCATGGAGATGAGGTTCGTCGGAATGTAGCCGGTCACGTCCCCCTGGAGGATCTCGACGATGGGAAAAAAGGTCATGGAGCCGTGCCCCAGTTCGGACTTCAGATAGCCGGCGCGCTCGACAAGTTGAGAGTGGATATAAAAAATATCGCCCGGGTAGGCCTCGCGTCCCGGCGCCCGCTCGAGCAACAGGGAGATCTGACGGTAGACCCACGCGTGCTTGGTCATGTCGTCAAAGACGACAAAGACGTCGCGGCCGCTGTGCATGAAGTACTCGCCCAGGGTGCAGGCGGCGTAGGGCGCCAGGAACTGTTCGCCCGCCGGCACCGATGCCGCGCCGCTGACGACGATGGTATGCTCCATCGCCTCGCGCTCCTTCAGGAGATTCATGACCTTGAGGAGACTCGAATAGGTCTTGCCGATGCAACAGTAAATACAGATGACGTTCTTGCCCTTCTGGTTCAGGATGCAGTCCAGGGCCACGCTCGTCTTTCCCGTGAGGCGGTCGCCGATCAGAAGCTGTCTCTGGCCTTTGGCGATGGGGATGACGGCGTCTAAAATCTTTGTCCCCGTCTCCAGGGTCTGATCCACCGGGACGCGGTCCATGACGCCCGGCGCGTCCCGAAAGAGCGTGAAGTGGTCGTCGGGCTCTATCGGCCCCATGTCGTCCACCGGGACGGCCAGGGCCGAGACGAGGCGCCCTACGAACTTCTCGCCGACGGGAAGCCACAACTGCTCCCCCCTGTTGAACACCCGGTCGCCGGCCTGGATC
The DNA here is from genome assembly GCA_964501505.1 of uncultured Planctomycetia bacterium. Lineage (GTDB taxonomy): Bacteria > Omnitrophota > Gorgyraeia > Velamenicoccales > Velamenicoccaceae > CAZCSY01. The sequence goes on along the minus strand of CAZCSY010000125.1, from coordinate 581 downwards.
TTCGCATGGGATCCCAGGATCAGGATCTGCACGTCCTCCTCCTTGAACCCCATCACCATGCCCTTGGCGCCGTCCTGGAAATCGACGAGCTGACCGTTGACGCACGACGGCATGCCGGTCGCCTCGACGATAAACTCGCGCACCGACTTGATAACGCCGATCTCGCGCACGTCAAAGCCCATGCGGGAGACACCGGACGCCGACGTCGTTGTCGGATGATCAGACGGCTTCATGGATAACCTGTTGAACCTTGTTGCGGACGCTCCCGTCTAAAACGAGGCTGCCGATCTCAAGGAGGACACCGCCGAGGAGCGCGGCATCGACCTCCTCGCAAAAATCGAATTCTTTCTTAAAGGTATCCTTGATCTTCTTGTGAAGCGCCTTCTTCTGCGTATCGGACAAAGGATACGCACTGAGGATCCGCACCGCCTCGGCGTCATCGGGGAGACGCATCGTCGAAAAGTCGCCCAGGGCCCCGCTCAGGAGATCCTCGACCCAGAGGTCATGGAGGGCCTGGCGGGCGTGGTCCGGAAAGACCGTGGCAAAGCAATCCGCCAGCCGTTCGGACATCCTGGCCTCGA
>CAZCSY010000124.1:0-3423 GCA_964501505.1 uncultured Planctomycetia bacterium | reverse complement strand
CGCCCTTGCGCCGCGTGAGCTCGCGGGCCTTGCGCGCGGCCTCGCGGGCGCGGGCCGCCAACACCGCCTTTTCCACGATCTTGTTCGCGACCGGCGGGTGCTCCTCGAAGAAATGCGACAAAAACTCAAAGGTCTGCGAGGCCACGAACCCCTCGACCTCGGAATTGCCCAGCTTTGTCTTGGTCTGGCCCTCGAACTGCGGATTGGAGACCTTGAGGCTGATGACCGCCGTCAACCCTTCGCGCACGTCGTCGCCGGAAATAGAGGCGCTGGAATCCTTCAGGAGGTTCTTGCCCTTGACGTACTGGTTGATGGCGCGCGTCAGGGCCGACTTGAAGCCGCTCAGGTGCGTGCCGCCCTCGATGGTATTGATGTTGTTGACGTAGGTGAAGATGCTCTCGGCATAGCCGTCGTTGTACTGCAGGCCCATCTCGAGGACCATGTTCTCGCCCGGCTTCTCGCACGAGAGGACTTTTTTATGCAGGGGGTTCTTGTTGCGGTTGAGGTGCTCGACGAACTGGACGATGCCGCCGTTAAAACAGAACTCGGCCTCCTTGTCCTTGTCCGGCCGCTCGTCCACCAGCCTGATGCGCAGTCCTTTATTAAGGAAGGCCAGCTCGCGCATCCGGTTGGCGAGCGTGTCGTACGACATCTCGATGGACTTGAAGATCTGCTTGTCCGGCCTGAAGGTTACCTTGGTGCCGGTGGTCTTGACCGTGCCGATGGCCCTCAGCCTGGAGGCGGTCTTGCCTCTTTCATACCTTTGATGAAAGACCTTGCCGTCGCGCCTGATCTCGACCTCAAGCCACTCGGAGAGGGCGTTCACCACGCTCACGCCGACGCCGTGCAGCCCGCCCGAGACCTTGTACACGCGATGGTCGAACTTGCCGCCCGCGTGCAGGGTCGTCAGGACGACCTCGACGGCGGGCTTCTTCTCCGTCGCGTGGATGTCCACGGGGATGCCGCGGCCGTCGTCGATGACGCTGACGCTCTGGTTCGGGTGCAGGACGACCGAGATGGTCTTGCAGTAGCCGGCCAGCGCCTCGTCCACCGAATTGTCGACGACCTCGTACACCAGATGATGCAGCCCGCGGCCCGTCGTGTCGCCGATGTACATGGCGGGGCGCATGCGCACCGCCTCGGTCCCCTCGAGGACCTGGATCGTCCTCGCGTCGTAGGACCTGGCGTCCGCCGTCTTCATGTCCGTGCCCTGTTTCAGCTTGTGCGGTCCTTCTTGATCGGACCCAGGCGCAGATGGAGACTTAAGGGCCCCGTCTTTGCCGCCAGCTTTTTTGCCAGGGATTCTTTTTTTAGGGTTAGCGCGTGCAGCCATGCCGAGCTTTCTACGTTAATATGGATTTTGTCTTTTGTCAAATAAACGATCTGTGTGTGGCCGGCCGCCTTCTCCCCCGCCGCCTCCCGCCAGGCCCGGCGGACGATATCGGCACGACCCTGCTCCTGCTTTTTCAAGAGGTCCTTCCAGACCTCCTTGACGAGACCCTTGAGTTCGTCGGTCATCAACCGAGCCTCATGGGCTGGACGATGTAAATGTATTCGTCGGACCGCACGACCCCCGGTTTGTCCGCATCGTAAAGCTCAAGGGTGAAGCTTTCCTCCGGCCAGAAGCGCAGCATGTCCAGGAAGTACGTCGGGTTGAACCCGATCAGCATCTCCTTGCCGCCGTAATCAAGGGGGATCTCTTCCTTGAACTCGCCGATATCCGGGGCGGTCTTTGAGATGACAAGTTTGTTTTTGAACAGTTCCAGCTTGACGGCCTGAAAGTCCGGCGTGGTCAACAGGTTGGCGCGCCGCAGGCTCAATATGAGGGCTTCTTTTTCCAGAAACACCTTGGTCTGCGACACCGGCGGGACGACGCGCTGATAATCCGGGAACTCCCCTTCGATCAGGCGCGAGATCAACGTGATGCCGTCCATCTCAAAGAAGACCTGGTTGGGCCCGACCCCTATTGTGACCTCGCCGTCTTCCCGGAGGTTCCTCAAGAGTTCCTGGATGGCCTTGTGGGGGATGATGATCTTGAATTCCTTTTGGGCCTTGAGGTCCAGTTTTTTCTCGACGACGGCAAGGCGCCGACCGTCCGTGCCGACAAACTTGACGATACTGAGGCCTCCTTCGTTTTTGAGCTCAAACAGGAGGCCGTTGAGAACATACCGGGTCTCTTCGTGCGAGATGGCGAAGGCGGTCATTTGGAGCATTTGTTTCAGCGCCGCCTGCTCAAAGGTCACCTCGTTTTTTTCTTTAAAATCGGGCAGTTTTGGAAACTCTTCTTTGGGGAGGCCCATTAATTTGAATTCGCAGTTTTCCAACTGGATATCCACGATGTTGTTTTTGCGTGTGGACAGGGCCACGACCCCCGCCGGGAGCTCCTTGATGATATCGCTCAGGCGTTTGGTGGAAATCGTGATGGCGCCCGGATCCACCACCTCCGCATCTAATAATAAAGAAATACCTATATCCAGATCGGTGGTGGTCAGGCGGATACGGTTTTTTATCGTTTCAAGGAGGATGTTGGATAGGATGGGCAGGACACTCCGCGTCGTGATAACATTACCTACAACCTGAATTCCTCTTAACAGATCGCCTTTATCAATTTTAATTTTCATCCACAACCCCCGAATACTAAAAACTATTAGTTAATTAAAACAGTATTAGTCGTAAACGCCCTGTATTCTGTTAGGAATTCCACAATCTTCGTCAAATCAAAACATTAGCAGCGCACAACCTGTGGACACCTTGTTCACAATCCCCTAAGAACCCCGGAAGAACCCGAATATCTTATCCACGTCGTTTTGGACGCGAGGATTTATCTTGATTTCCCTTTTAATTTTATTAACGGCATACAAAACCGTCGTGTGGTCTTTGCCGCCGAATCCCGAGCCGATCTCGGGCAGCGACAATTGTGTCAACTCGCGCGCCATAAACATGGCTACCTGACGGGGCAAGACGACATTCTTGACACGGCGCCGGCTCTTAAGGTCGTCGGACGGGATGCGGTAATATTCGGCTACGACGCGCAGGATGTCCTCCAAGGAGACCTGGCGCGCCCTCTCCTTGAGGAGATCCTTTAGGGCCGTCTTAACCGAGTCGACGGTGATCGGCCTTTCTTCGAGGAGCGAATAGGCGATGACGCGCACCAGCGCTCCCTCCAACTCTCGGATATTCGTCTTGATCGTCTCCGCGATGAAGTGGAGGGCCTCGTCGGGGAAATCGACCGATTCACTTTCGATCTTCTTTTTGAGGATGGCGATGCGTGTCTCCAGGTCCGGCGGCTGGATGTCCGCGACCAGGCCCCAACCGAAGCGCGAAACCAGGCGTTCCTCCAGGCGCTGGATCTCTTTCGGCGGCCGGTCGGAGGAGACGATGATCTGTTTGTGGCTGTCGTAGAGCGCGTTGAAGGTGTGGAAG
>CAZCSY010000123.1:0-3472 GCA_964501505.1 uncultured Planctomycetia bacterium | reverse complement strand
CTCTCGCTTCAGATCGGGGTACCCTTCCTGCTCCTCCGGGACTGCCCCATCGAGCCGTCTGTCCTGAACGTCGTGCCCGGCAACTTCGCCGCGGCCTGCGGCTTTATGCCCCTCAAGACGGAGGGGGACCAACTCTTCCTGGCGACTCCTGATCCTTTGAACAGCCGGGCCATGGAGGAGATCCACTCCTATCTCGGATTCAACCGTCTGAAGGTGTTTTTGGCCGGGGACAACGACGTGCGCCAGACCATCAAAAAATACTACGGCGTTTAGTCCGTCCCGCCGGCGCCTCGTCCGGCACCACGACGTCTCATCCGGCACCACGGCACCTCGTCCGTCACCACGGCGCCTCATTCGGCGCCTCCCCCGTCCCACAACGACTTTCCCTTGACATCCCGCCCCTCATCCTGTATACTTATTTTAGTAAATAGTTAATCATATTAATTATTAACATACAATATAATTCAGGAGGTTAATGATGGCGGGGATAGCGACCAAGTCGTTCGTGCAGGAGATGATGGTGGTCATGCCGGCCCTGGTCCGCGGGATGCACAGGTTGCAGATGGACGCGGTCATGTGCGGTCACATCACGGTCCCGCAATTTCTGGTCCTGGATTCCATCGTGAACCGGGGGCCGCTCAAGATGAGCGGCATCGCCGCCGAGCTGCGGGTCTCGACGGCGGCGGCCACGGGGATCGTGGAGCGTCTCCACGTGCTTGGGATGGTCACCCGGCGCTATGACCCCAAGGACAGGCGGGTCATCCGCATCGCCGTCACGCCTAAGGGGAGGAAGATCGTGAAGACCCTGTGTTCGGAGCGCAGCCGCATGATCGGCAGACTCTTCGGACGCCTGACAGCGGGAGAACGGGCATCTTACCTCAAGATAGTCAAGAAGATACTCAAGAAGGTGCACGATGGTATCGGCAAGAAGGATCATTCCTAACGTCCTGGCCGTTTTCCTGGTCTCAGGGATGTTGTGCCTGGTCCCCGTGCGGGCCGAGGAGGGGGTGTCTGTGGGTCCCTGGGCGCCGGACGTGGTGGCCTTGTCTCTGGACGAGGTGACCTCTCTAGCCCTGGAGAACAGCCTGGACGTCCAGATCGCCCGCTTCGACGCCTATGCCAAGCGCAACGACCTGCCTGCGGCGCTCTCCATCTTCGATACCTATTTCACGGCCCAGGCCAGTTACAAGGATGATCAGTTCAAGAAGGCGAGCGCGCTGGCGGGCACGAAGTCGATTGATACGACCTACGGGATCGGGTTCTCAAGGCTTTTTCCCACCGGTACCACCGTGAGCCTGGACCTGGACCATAGCCGCGCGTTCACGAACGCGACTTCTGTCAGCACCAACCCCGCCCACCAGGCGGTCGCCACGATCACGCTCAACCAGTCCCTGGGCAAGAACTTTTTCGGCCTCATCGACCGCACGAACATCAAGATCACGAGATTGGACATCGAGAATTCGGACTGGACGTCCCTCGAACGCATCGAGAAAGCGCTGGCGGACGTCCAAAAGGCTTACTGGAAGCTTGCCTATCTGAACGAAGAGATCGCCATCAAGCGCAAGATGCTTGCCAAGGCCCGGGAGCTTTTGGAGGTCTATGAGAAGAAACGCGTCTTCGGCCTGATCGAAGACCCGGATTATTACGGGGCCCAGGCGAACGTGACCCAGCGGCAGAATGATCTTTTGGCGGCCGTCGACGCGGTGCATGCCGCGCGCAACCACCTGCTCTTCCTTTTGAACCAGGACGGCCGGCAGGTCCAGATCACGCCGTCGGACAGGCTCACGCTGGTGAGCACAACGGTCGACCTCAACGAGGCGCTGAGACAGGCCATCGGGGACCGGCGGGATTACAAGAAGGCCAGGAACACGGTCGACAAGAGAAAGCTCGAAGTGGTGGTGAAGTCGAACAGCCTGTGGCCGGAGATCGACCTGGAGGCCTCGTTTGCCCGCAACGGCCTCAACAGCGCCTACGAAAAGGCCTGGCAAGGGATCTCGAAGGAAGACAACCCGCAGATGTATGTCGGCGTGACGCTGAAGGTGCCTCTTGAGAACCGCAAGGCCAAGGCGGAGCTCAGCACCGCCAAGATCGAGCAGGCCAAGTCGCTTTTGGAGCTCAAGGTCACGGAGCGCAAGATCTTCACCGAGATCAACGATCTGGTCATGCAGGTCAAGGTGCGCGTCGGTGAGGTCCTGACAGGGGAGAGGGTGGCCGAGCTCCAGACCATGAAACTTGAGGCAGAGGAGAAGCGCTTCCGCCTGGGCCGCTCGGACAGCGACGTGATCATCCGTTATCAGGAGGACGTCCTGCAGGCGCGCCTGGGCCACGCGCGCGCCCTGTACGATTACTGGGTGAGCCTCATCGACCTGCGCGTGGCGCAGGGCGTCCTGCTGGATACGTACTGGAAGGATACCTTATGAAGTTCGTCGAATTTTCCGTCAAACACACGCTCTTCGTTAATCTCCTATCGGTCTTTTTGGTCGTGGCGGGCCTGGTCTCGATGTTCCAGCTGCGGCGGGAGGCCTTCCCGGAGGTCTCCTTCGATAGGGTGACGGTATCGACGTTTTACCGCGGCGCCAGCCCCGAAGAGGTGGAGAAGTTCGTGACGACCCCCATGGAGAAAGAATTGCGCGACGTCGATAACATCAAAAACATCTATTCGTCCTCGATGGAAGGTGCCTCCCTGATCACGCTCGAGATGAACGAGGAGGCCGCGGATAAAAAAAAGATCGTCGACGATATCCAGAAGGCGGTGGACCGCGTGGTGGACCTCCCCGAGGGGGTCAAGGACAGGCCTCTCGTCACCGAGATCGATTCGAAGATGATCCCCGTTATCAAGGTGGCGGTGAGCGGGCAGGTGGATGAGTTCACGCTTCGGCACTGGGCGAATGAGCTCAAGGAGGACCTCGAGGAGGGGGACGGGGTGGCCTCGGTTAAGCGCCAGGGGTGGCGCAACGAGCAGTTCTGGGTCGAGCCGAGCCTGGCCAAGATGAAGGATTATCATGTCTCGTTCGACGAGATGATGGCGGCGCTGGGTCGACAGAACGTCACCATCCCGGCCGGCAAGATCCACGCGCGGGGCGAGGAGTTCATGGTTCGGACGTCGGGCGAGTTCCAGACCGCCGAGGAGATCGGCGCCACGATCATCCGCGCCAATGACGCCGGTAACGCGCTCAGGATCAAGGATGTCGCCTTTGTGCGCCGTGCCTTCGAGGACGAGACCCAGACGTCCCTGGTCGGAGGGACGCGGGCGATCACGCTCGTGGTCATCAAGCGCGAGACGGGTGATGCCATCGACATCGTCGCCGGCGTCAAAAAGACCATCGCGAGATTCAAGGAGAAGGCGCCGGCCGAGATAAAGGTCTCGACATTTTATGACCTGTCGTACTACATCCAGCGAAGGTTAAACGTCCTCAGGAACAACGGGTTCTTTGCGGTGGTCCTGGTCGTGGCGACCCTGTTTTTCTTCCTG
>CAZCSY010000122.1:0-3489 GCA_964501505.1 uncultured Planctomycetia bacterium | reverse complement strand
CTTCCACGTCTTGCGGTCGCCGTGCAGGCCGCGCAGGACATTCTTCTTGGAGACCGAGATGTCGTCCTGGATGAACCGCACGTCGATGCCGTGACGCCGGTACCGGTCTTCGTTGTAGGTCTCCACGTACATGCCCCGGTGATCCCGGAACGCGTCCAGGGTGATGCGCAGAACCCCGTCGAGCTTTGTCTGTTCGACCTTCATCGTCTCTCCAAAAAGTAATTCTGCTTGTGTTTGTATTCGTCCTGATGCCCGATGAACCACGCCCACGTCGTTTTCAGACCCTCGACGAGCGGCGTCGAGGGATCATAGCCGATGCGCCGGCGCGCCTGCGTGATGTCCATGACCCGCTTGGGGTACCCCGAGGGCTTCGTCGCGTCGAACTCATAGCGGAAGTCCAGAAAAGACCGAAGGGCCTCGACGAGCTCGCGGATGCTCGTCTCCCGGCCGCTGCCGAGGTTCACGAAACCGCCGCCCGTCCCGTGATAGAGGGCGAGGATGATCCCCTCGGCCGCGTCCCGGCTGAAGACGAAGTCGCGGACAGCCGTTCCATCCCCCCAGACGAGGAGCGGATCTTCCTTACGGTAGATGCGGCACATGAGGCTGGGGATCACCATGGCGTTTGCCGGATCGAAGTTGTCCCCCGGGCCGTAGACGTTGCTTGGCCGTACGATGGCAAAGTTCTCCAGGCCGTATTGGACTTTATAGGCATGGATCTGCAGCTCCGCCATCCGCTTGGCCCACCCCGCGAAGTCCATCGGGATGCTGTCCAGACGATAATCCTCCTCGCGGAAGACGTCCGTCGGCGCGTAGGCACCGATGGAGCTCGTGTAGACGACCTTACCGACGTTGTTCGCGCGGCAGGCATCCAGGATATGGATGTTCATCAGGAGCGTCGGGATGAAGTGGCTTGCCAGCTTCTTCTCGGTCACCCTGGCCGACCCCTTGATGCCCGCAAGATGGCAGACCGCGTCCATCCCCCTGGTCAGCTTCAGACACAGCTCCCGCTCGGTGATGTCGCCGAAGACGTGCCGGACGCCGACGGGCACCTTGAGACGGTCAAGGGACACGACGGTCACGCGGGCGCCGGCACCGTTCAGCATCTCGACGACCGAACGACCGATCAGCCCTGTCCCGCCCGTGACCAACACCTTCCTGCCGTCAAAGAACTCCAGGACCTTATCGTCGATCATGAGGCTCCTTTACGCATGCGGCGCCACCGGTTCCTGGCCAGCGTCCCGCCTTCCACGTTGCAGATAATCCCCGCTGCCGACAACGCGCGCTCGGCCATCCTCAGACGCCGGGCTACGGTCCGCGCCCCGACCTTGGGCGTGAGCCGCGCGGACGGCGTGTGCGGCATCTCCATATAGCGGCTGAGCAGGACGTAGCGCGGTTTATACGTCAACAGGAAATCGACGGTCTGACGGAGGTCGGCCTGCGTTTCTTTCGGAAAACCGATGATGAGATGGGTGTCAAAGGCGTCAAAGCCTGTCTTCTTCAAAAAAGAAAATATCTTCTCGAGATCCGCATGCGTGTAGGCCCGCCGCATGCGCCGCAGCTCGCCGGTGGAGGCGGACTGGATCGGCAAGTTCAAATGACAGATCATGCCCCTCTTGACGAATCTGGTCATCGGCTTCCAGAAACGGATAAAGTCCGCCGCATTCAGGTTGTTGAGCGCCACCTGCACGCCGGCGCGGATCGCGCACAGCCGCCGGATGAGCTGCGGCAGGCTCGTGCCGGTGTCCTTGCCGTACTCCCCGAGGCTGTCGGCCAGGAGCATCACGCGCTTCGTGCCGGTCTTGCGGATCAGGGCGCGGGCCGAAGAGACGAGCGCGTCCTCCGGAAAGCTCAGGTAAGGCGGAAACATGAGCCGCTCGGAACAATAGGCGCACGTGTAGCCGCACCCCTCCGAGACGACGAGCTTGATGAACTCGTCGGCAAAGGTAACGTCGCGGTCCCCGTGGCGCCGGCGGAAATCCTCGGCATCGTCGCAGAACTTCGGCTCGATGAAGACGCGGCGGCATGCCGCAACAGCCTTCGGCTCGCCGCCGAAAACAGCGGCCAACCCCCGCGCCTCATCCCGCCAGGCCACGACCGTGCCCTTAAACTGCTCTTGGAGCATGTCCGGTGCGATATCGGGCAGACAGCCGGTCACGACGAGTCTCTTGGAGCGTATCCGCGCCAGCCGGCGCACCTCTACCAAAGAACTATCGCGGACGTCTGCGCGGAAGGCGCACGTCCACAGCAGGACGATATCCGCCTCGCCCAACTGCCGGACAAGACGATATCCGCGTTTTTTCAGGAACTGCCGGTACTGCGCCACCTTCTGTTTACGCATGGCGCAGCCGTGCAGGCCCTTGACAAAGACACTCAAGCGTTTTTTTGCCGCCATTCCTGATACCACCCTACCGTATCGGCGAGCCCCTCCTCGAGCGAAACGACCGGCTCAAACCCGAGGAGCCGCCTTGCCTTCGAGGTATCCACCATCCGCTTCGGGATGGCGGTGGGCCTGTCGCTGTTGAAGACCACGCGGGCTTCTGAATAGCCCGCGGCCCTTAAGATCGACGTGACGACCGTGCGGATCGTCACGGCCTGACCGAAACCGATATTCACGGGATCGCACGCCGCGTTCTTCTCGAGCATCAAGAGGCACCCGCGCGCCAGGTCCGTGACGTGCAGGAAATCCCGCACCTCCCCGCCCGTGCCCCACACCTCATAGGGATCCAGGCGCTCGACAGCCTTGCGGATGAGCATCGGAATCACGTGGCCTGCGTGCATGTCAAAGTTGTCGTGGCGTCCGTACACGGCGCTGGGCCGCACCAGGGCGATCTTGACCTGGGACTTCGACGCCACGAACTCCGCCAGGCGCTCGAGGTAACGGCGCATCCATCCGTAGCCGAAGTACGACGGGTGCGTGGGCCCGCTCCAGAACTCCTCTTCTTTCACGGGATGGTCGGTGACCGGATACCCCGTGCTGCTGCCGAATAATAAAAAACGTTCGATCCCCGCCGTCCACGCCGCCTGGAGCATCCGGGCGTTGAGGACGAGGTTGGCGGTGATCGCCTCCATGGGGTTACCCGCCGTCACGGCCGCCGCGGCTACGGCCCCGGCCGCGTGAAAGACATAGCGCACCCCCGTGCAGGCCCTCAGGCAGTCTTCCTGTCGCGTCAGGTCCGCGCGCACCTCTTCAATCCCGGCGTCCTTCAACGGCAGGGGCCGCTCATGCACCGGCACGCGCACGTTGGCGCCGAGCCTCAACAGGGCCTCGACGATGTGCCGGCCCACGAACCCCGTGCCGCCGGTCACGAGGACCCGCACACCCTTATAAAATGTCGTTCCCACCATCCTGCTCCTGTGATGCGCTTTCGCCATGACGGGTATCCCCTCTGCGCAGACAATCAGAAGTTTTTCGCCCAAACGTCGGCAAGGAATTGCATTTTTGCCGTAGCGACCCGGTTTAATGGAGCGTAACGGCGAAAATGCAAACCG
>CAZCSY010000121.1:0-3522 GCA_964501505.1 uncultured Planctomycetia bacterium | reverse complement strand
ATGCAATCCTTCGGCGCGCCTTTGGCTGGCTACGCGCACGCTCCTTGTTAAGATCCGCCGGGAGGCGGAAGAGGGGCGTCCCTACCATAACCTGAAGACGATCCTTCGTAATTTGGCCCGCAGCTCTTTCCGGTATAAAGCCGTCGAGATACGCTATCGGGTCCTCTGTGACCTCTTTAATGTTGATGTTGAGATCTCGGATGTCTTGACGGTCTCGGGGGAGGGTGAGGCCGCCGGATATATGCAGGAGGCGATCGATATCTCAAAAGAGATCCTTCGGAGGAACCTGCCTCTGGACGACGATTTTCTGATGTTCGTCAAAAAGACGGCAAACCTGTATATCAAGATGATATTCGGCGAGTTCTCGGAGACGATGCACGTGACGGCTTATTGCATCGAGGTCGAGAAGTTGCTTGATCTGTTGGCCGCACACGGAGACAAGTCGGATTGCGAATTTCTGCTCCTGCGCGTTTACTATTATCTGTCCATTATTCTGGCGGGGTTGCGTTCCATGCATGAATTTGTCGACGCCGACCGCACGAAGCTTGCCCAACTGCGCAGGAAGGTGCGCTGGTTTTCGAAGTTCTCTTTGGAGACGCTGCTGCATATCCAGGAAGACGCCCGCCGGAAATACGGCGCACAGGAGGCGGCCTTTGTCTATGAGGCGTTCCTGGCGATGTGCCGCCAGACGCCGCTGGTCCGTGAGACGATCGCTATGTATGAGGCGCTGCTCGGTGCCGTTCGGTTGGACGTGAGCCGCGGTACTTTCAGCGGCGCGATCAGCGTGTCCCGGCTGGTTCGCATCCTTGAAGATTTTACGACGCTGCTCCTGTTGCAGGTCGAACAGGCGAAGGCGCTGTCTTATCTGCGCTTTGTATTCCTGCACTACGGGGAGTCCTTGCCCATGAGCGAGAACATGCGCAGCGACATCATCATCTTTCTGGCCAACGATAAAGCGTATATGGAGGGGGTGTTGTTGTCGTTGTGGGAAGAAAGTGACGCCACCAGGAAGGCCATGTTGAAATATGTCCTGCCGGGCCTGATGGAGGAGCCGCAGGGGGTGGCTCTGGCTAAAGATATCTTCCGCGAGACGAAGGATTCGGAATTATTCGAGGCGATTATGACGAAGACGCGGGAGGTCCCGCGGGAATTTTGGCCGCAGGCGAAGGAAGAACTCACCAAGAGGGTCGCGGGCTACCTGAATCTCAACATTAAACAGGCGAACACAAAGAGGCAGTGGGCCCAACGCGCAGGGGCAAGGCAGGCCCTGAGAGTTCTTTTGCTGAGCCGCGACAGGGACGCCGTTGAATTCCTGGCCGAGAACATGGCGAACGCAAGACTCCATGAATTTAAGGCGGACGTCCCGGTTTTGTTGAGCGCTGTCTTTGAAGGTCCGGCAGATGCCGAAAGATTTTTCCTTTTGGAAGATTGGATGGCCGGTTTTGAGGCCTACGAAGGCGGCGCCTTGACGAACTATGGGGGCTTTGTGGATTCGGAGCGAATGGCGCAGGTCCGGGGGCGCATGCTGAGTGAGGGCATTCGTGTCGCTCAGGGGATCGTCTTCTTTGCCGATGAGGCGTCGGTCGTGTTTGAGTTGGACTCCGCCGCCCCACCTGAGGGTATCAAGCCCGCTCTTATCAGGGGGCTCTTGATGGGTGTCCCGGCAGGGGCGGGGCCGAGGCCGGATGCCCGCGTCATCGTCTCTACGGGAAGATTGACGGATGAAGAAGAAGCCAGGGCTGAACCTGCCGCAGCGGCGTTGACGCGCCTTGTCTGCGAGATCCTGGACACGCAAGAGGTCAAAGAGGAGTATGTTGGTTCCAGCCCCCTGGCCCATGGCGTCCGTCGTTTCGCTCCGCGTGGTCTGGATATCCGCAAGACGACGGATGTTGCCACGATCCTTGAGCTTTGGGGCGTTTGGAAGCGTTTGGGAGAAAGACGGCTGGACCTGACGGATGGGGAAAAAGCGGATTTGGCGCTTTTGACGCGCCCGGCGTTTTTGCGTTTTTGGCACAAAGGCCTGCCGAAACATCCGATCTTTTATTACATGGGCAGGGACCGCGAGCCGTTGGCGATCGCCTACGCCTACGAGGTGGAAGAGGTGGCGCCGGCAAACATCTACATCCATACGGTCGAGACGGATGCGTCCGTCAAGGGCCAGCGATTCGGGTGGGCGCTGCTCCAGGCCCTGATCGCCGATTTCGAACACAAGAAGACGCTTTTTCTCGTCGCGGAGCGGCGCTGTGCCGAAGGAGATAAAAGGGCAGGCGACAAGCAGGACTCTTGGATCCGTCGTCTTAACGCCGCTGGCTTCAAGTGTCTTGGTGATGGCGATGCATCCACCTTGTTCAGACGTGCGGAAAGAAGAGACGGGCCTGCTTCAGGCGGTCTTTCCAGTTCCCCCGTTCGTCCTCGCGCCTTTGCGATGCGCCTCCTCGAAGAAGGTAGAAAGTTGCATCGGCAGTCCGTCAGGCTCGGGAAGGCGCGCCTGAGGGCCGATGCGTTCATGACGGAATGCCTCAGGAGAACGCTGGGTGAATCCTATAGGCCGCAAGAGTATGTGGAAGGTTTTGCGGTCCTGGAAGACGCCGGTTTCCTCATCGGTATTAAATTCTGGAACAGCAAAAACCTCCGGTTCCTGTTGCGCCATACGATGGATATGACCAATAAAGAGATCGCCCGCGCCGTGGGGATATCGGAAGGTGCTGTTTCCGATAAACTCCGTAAGTTAGGCTGGCGCCGGGCCGATCTGGGACGCTTTGAAGAGGCCTTGACCCTCATCAGGAAGATGCGGCAGGCATCTCGCCGCGATATCGTCAGGGCGCTCAACCGTAAGGGGCTCAGGACATGGGCCGGCAGAAGGTGGACGATAAAGAGTCTGGACGCGCAGGTCCGCCGGGGGAACGTCCCCTATGTGCGCGGCCCCTACAGGAATAATCACGTTTTTAAAAAAGCGGAAGGCTACAGAAACCCTTCTTTTCCCCTGGCCACGCCGGGGACCTGGGATCGGAAACCCCGTCTTCTGACGCGGGGCAAGGACCTTATCAGCGTCGATAACAGTTGTTTTATCGACGGCACGCAGGCAGGATTCTGGAGGATCGGAAGGAGGGCCATCGAGGACATCTTTACGATCTGCACATGTATTGTGCTTCAGGACGGCCAGGGCAGGGTCTTTTTGGCCCATATGCGTGCGGGCGCAGAGGACGACACCGATGCCCTTTTGAAAGATTGGCGCAAATATGTATATGAGGATGAGGAGAACAATCTCGTGTCCGCCTTCGGTCCTTCTCTTTGGGAAGGACAGGCCTTGATCGTCAATAAGGACGGCCGCAGTCCGGCTTCCCTGAAATTGAAAACGTTCTTGTCGGCGGCCGGAATAAGAGAGGCATCGGTCTTTATCGATCGTCCGTCCTCCGGTCGCGGGGCGAGGAGCGCGGGCATCTTTATCTGGCCGGACGGGGTGCTCGAGGTCTCTTATGCAGCGGCGCACCACTCAGGCTGCGACGTCTTTGAGGTCCATCA
>CAZCSY010000120.1:0-3612 GCA_964501505.1 uncultured Planctomycetia bacterium | reverse complement strand
TCCGGGCGTCATCTCGGCGTACCCGATCACGCCCCAGACGCACATCGTCGAGGACCTGGCCCAACTGGTGGCCGATAAGGAGCTCGACGCCCAGTTCGTCAACGTCGAGAGCGAGCACTCCGCGGCTTCGGTCGTCCTGGGCGCCGAGGCGACGGGCGTGCGCTCCTACACCGCGACGAGCTCTCAGGGGCTCCTCCTCATGGCCGAGGTCGTCTTCAACATCGCAGGCATGCGCCTGCCGGTGGTGATGACCACGGCCAACCGTTCGGTCTCGGCGCCCATCAACATCTGGAACGACCATCAGGACGTGGCGACGGTCCGCGACGCCGGGTGGATCCTCTTTTTCGCCGAGAGCAACCAGGAGGCGGTGGACCTGCACCTGCAGGCTTATCGCATCGGCGAAGACCCGCGCGTGATGCTCCCCGTGATGGTCAACATCGACGGGTTCATCCTGACGCACGGCATGGAGGTCGTGGACATGCCGACGCAGGAAGAGGCGGATAAATTCCTGCCGCCGTACACAACGACCTATAAACTCGACGTGGACAATCCGCAGACGATGGGTTTCCTGGCCGATCCGGAATATTATATCGAGATGCGCTACATGATCGATCAGACGCACCGCGAGGCCTTGAAGATCATCCCGGAGGTCGCCGCCGGGTTCAAGAAGGCCTTCGGCCGCGAGAGCGGCGGCCTGATCCAGGGCTACCGTCTTGAAGACGCCGAGCAGGTCTTTGTCGGCGCCGGCACGGTGTGCGGCACGATCCGCGAGGCCGTGGATGCCCTGCGCAAGGACGGCAAGAAGGCCGGGCTCCTGAAGATCGCGACCTACCGGCCGTTCCCGAAAGACGCCATCCTCGCGGCGGTCGGCAAGGCCAAAGAGATCGCCGTTATCGACAAGGGCATCTCGTTGGGTTCCTCGGGGCCGCTGTACCTCGACATGAGCGCGGCGCTCTCGACGCTCGGCGGCAGGATGCCCAAGACGAGCGGATTCATCCTCGGGCTGGGCGGTCGGGACATCACCCAGAAATCGATCTTCGAGACCTACGAAAAGTTGACCGGCAAGCAGACCGACTGCACCTTTATCGGGCTCAAGCAGGAGTTGCTGGCGGAGGCCTGATCATTTTTTAGTCAGGAGGATATGTCTATGAGCGAGACGCAAACACTCTTCAAGCCGGGGCATACGGCGTGCGCAGGGTGCGGTCAGGCGATCGCCGCGCGACTGGTGGTCGACGCGGCGGGCAAGAACACGATCATTGCCAACAACACGGGGTGCCTGGAGGTCTTCTCGACGAAGTATCCGCAGAGTTCCTGGGCGGTGCCGTGGATCCATTCGCTCTTTGAGAACGCCGCGGCCGTGGCCTCGGGCATCGAGTCGGCCCTCAAGCACCTGGGTAAGAAGGACGGCATCAACGTCATCGCCCAGGCGGGCGACGGCGGCACGGCCGACATCGGCCTGCAGGCGCTCTCGGGGATGCTGGAGCGCGGCCACGACGTGCTCTACGTCTGTTATGACAACGAGGCCTACATGAACACGGGGATCCAGCGCAGCGGCCTGACGCCGACGGACTCCAACACCACGACGACCCCGCCGGGGACCGTCTCGACGGGCAACCCCCGGCCCAAGAAACCCTTGCCCGAGATCGCGGCGGCCCACGGGATCCCGTACGTGGCCACGGCCACCATCGGTTATCCGCAGGACGTCCAGAAAAAGGTCAAGAAGGCCCTGTCCTTTAAGGGGCCCAAGTATATCCAGATCCACGTCCCGTGTCCGCTGGGCTGGCGCCACGAGCCGGGTATGTCGTTAGAGGTCGCCAAGCTCGCCGTGGAGACCGCGCTTTATCCGATATTTGAAATCGAGAACGGCCAGATGAAATCACGCACGATCGCCAAGATCAAGCCCGTGGAGGAGTATCTCAGGCCGCAGGGCCGCTTCCGGCACCTGTTGAAGGATCCCGAGGCCCTGAAACAGGTCCAGGCCATTGCGGACGCGAACATCAAGAAGTACAACCTTAAGCCAGCGGAGGCGGCCTAATGGAAAAATGGGAGTGTTTGGTTTGCGGTTATGTCTATGATCCGGCGAAGGGCGACCCGGACAGCGGTGTCGCGCCGGGGACGAAGTTCGAAGACCTGCCGGCCGACTGGGTGTGCCCGGAGTGCGGCGTCACTAAGGATAATTTCAAGAAGGTCGACTGATTTGTCATGAAGCAGCTTTCTCCCGCCGAAGCCCTCTCATTCTGGGAGGCAGCGCGTCGTCCCTGGGAGACGGTCGTGGGGGCGTGGCGTGTCTGCGGCGCCGTCCTCTTCCAGCCCGTCCTCTTTTTCCAGGCCGTCCTAAAGAGTCAGACGGATACCCGCAAGGGTCTCGTTTATGCCTGCATCTTCGCGTTGATATTGGGTTACGTCAAGCTTCTGTGCGACGGCCTGAACGTCCTTTGGCTCAAACAGATGGCGACGGCCGGTCTGCCGATGGGCAACCTCTCGTCGCAGGTTGCGGCCCTGCAGACGTTATTCTTCTCGAATCCGGTCATCCTCGCGCGGCCGCTCGTAACGCTCGCGGCGACGTTCCTTTTGGTGGCGGCGGGCGTGAAGCTGATCCTCGGCGTCGGTCAGCGCCTCGCGCCTGCGGTCCTCGTCGTCTGTTACAAGAGCGCGGCGGACGTCTTCAGCCTCGTCCCGTTTCTCGGCGGGCTCCTGGCCTCGGCGTGGTCGCTGGCCTTGTTGGTGATAGGGGTGCGCGAGCTCTACCGTGTGGGCGTGGGCCGGGCGGTCCTCGCCGGCGCCGTGATGCCCGTTTTGGTCCTTTTTTTCTTCGCCCTCTCTCTGGGACCGGCGGCCAACCGCCTCATCGTGACGCTCTACCCCGAGACGCAGCCCCAGGTCATAAGGTTCAATGACGTGACGGCCTACGGATATACCTCCGCGGTCGTGCGGGCGGCCGAGGAGTACCAGAACGATTTGGGGTTTTATCCCGTCCATCTGGACGCGTTGAAGAAGTATCTGGCGGCTCCCCTCGCGGATGACCTGCGTCTTTCGGACGAGGCCTCGGGGTACCGTTTCACGTATACGAAGAGTGCCGATGAGCATTTTGTGGTGATGGCCCGGCCGCTCGAGAGCGGCGTAACGGGAAGCCTGGTGTTTTACGCCGACGACTCGGGCTCGGTCCGGCTGGGCGGTCAGGACGGCCGCGTCCTGGAGGATATGCAAAGCGTCGAGAAGGCTGCCGCGGCCGCCGGACGATCATAAGATAACCCCGGCTTGCGGGGGAGCAGGACAGGGCGAGCCGAGGTGATTGACGGGAAGGTGCGTGAGGGTCAATCAGGAGGTGAAAGATGGCAAAGGTAACGGTCGATGCATCCGCCTGTGTCGGTTGTGGGTTGTGCGAGCAGAATTGCCCCGATGTCTTTGAAGTCAGGGACGACGGCGTCGCCCACGTGAAGGCGCACGAGTCCGCCGACTGCAACCTGCAGGAAGTGGCGGACCAGTGCCCGGTGAATTGCATCAAGGTTGAATAGCGACATCCGTGAAATATTTAGGTCTGACCTTTCTGTCTCAAAAAATGAGACAGCAAGGTCAGGCGCAAAAGCATCGCCGCTGAACACACATCGCTTC
>CAZCSY010000119.1:0-3621 GCA_964501505.1 uncultured Planctomycetia bacterium | reverse complement strand
CTGTGCCCCTGCCATCTTCGCGCTGTCAAAGGTGGTGATCTTTTCTTCCTGCCCCTCGAGCCCCCTGTAGAGCTCTCCGATATTGACGCGCAGTGCCTCGCAGATCTTGAAATGCGTGTTGAGGTTACCAGTGGTCACGCCGTTTTCGATGCGGCTGAGCGTAGCCTTGGCGACACCGGAGATGTCCGCCAGTTTATCGAGCGTCAGCCCTTTCCCCTTCCGCATAACTTTTAACTTTTCCCCCAATTTCATCGCTGCCTCCCCATTTTTGCATGTTTGATTACAAAAATATTATCATAACTGGAACAAGAAGTCAAGGGAAAAATTGATGTTGTCGTCGAGGCTTTTGCGGGGGCAAAGGCACCTGGTGCGCCCTTGTTGCGTTAGTGAAATTTTTTGTTGACAGAAATGGAACATATGTTATACTCAAAACTGGAACAAAACAGGAAGAGGCAGATGCCAGAAATAGGCGAGATGTCAGAAAGTGGCGAGATGGCGGGAATGGGTAAGGTGGCTGGAAGGAGAAAGAAGGCGGAGGAAACGAAATGGATAGAAAAAGGTTTTTAAAAGGCCTGTGGAATGGAAATGCATGGTTCTTGATGTTGGTTGTGGTTCTGTCGTTATTCACCTTTGAATTTTCTCTTTTTGCCTCGACCGTGGTCGGACGGACAGGAGGGGTCGTTGTTTCTGAAGATGGGAGCGCAACATTGGATGTTCCGCCAGGCGCCCTCCGTACTTTCGTAAGGATTACTCTGCGACTTGTTTCTCTGGATCCGGAGGCCCCGACCTTGCCGCAGGGGAAACAGCTATTGACCGCCGTCGAATGTCTTCCCCAGAGATTGACCTTCCGTATCCCCGCCCATTTAACATTCCGGCTCGAAAAGCCGGATGTTCCCGGCACGGCTGTTGAGATCTATCTTTATGATGGCGCGACAGGGTCGTATACGGGCACGGGGATACAGGGCGTTGTCGGTGTGGACGGCTATTCTGTTACAGCCAGCATCACTCATTTTTCCGTGTACGCGGCGCTCAAGAATCTGACGCCTCAAGAGTCTCCCTTGGGAGGGGGCGTCAGGATTCCCCTTCCGGATATGTTGACAGGCGCCTTCAGCCACGCTTTGCCCACAGCCGTCCCTCCGGGTCGTAAGGGCATGCAGCCGTCTCTGGCCTTAAGCTATAAATCCCAGAATCCCAACTCTTGGATCGGGGTGGGTTATACCCTGGGTTCCTGTTCTATCATGCGCTCCGCAAAAGAGGGGGCGCCTGCTTTCGATGATGCCTTGGATACTTTTATCTTCGTATCCGACGCCGGCGCGACCGATCTGGTCCGGCTGGCAGATAATCTTTACCAGGCGAAGATCGAGTCGGCCTTCGTGAGGTTTTATAAGGAAACGAATGATACCTGGCATATCGTTGCGAAGGACGGCAGTGCGCTCGAGCTGGGCGGCACAAGCGAAGCGAAAGAAACATCGCCTTTCGGGACCTTCGCGTGGTATCTGACGAAGTCGCGGGACACCAATGGCAATACCATCGCCTATTCCTATGTAAAAGATGAAGGCCGGTCCTATTTGAGCCGGATCGAGTACACGGGCAACGACGTCGTGGGCACGCCGCCCCCACATGTGGTTGATTTTGTCCTTGAGCCGCGGCCGGATGTCCCGGTGAGCTATCTGAGCGGGGCAAGGATAGCCACCGCCAAGCGCCTTAAAGAGATCGTCGTCAGGACGAACGGAGAGATTGTCTGGCGTTACTACCTGACGTATGCGTCGAGCGCGGATACCGACAGGTCCCTATTGACATCCTTCCAGCAGTGTGCAGAGGACGGTCTGTGTTTTCCGGCGCAACAGATGTCGTACGGCTTATCGAGTCAATAAAAATCAAACCTAGACACGGGGTTTCGAGAACCGGAGGTGTTTCATGAGAAGGGCAGTGGGAGCAGGTGTCTTGTCGGTCGTTTTGATGTTTTGTGCATCTGCGTTTGCCGCCATCCCCAGGATCATCAGTTATCAGGGTAAGGTGACGGACAACGCTGGCGTGCCGGTGGAAGGGGCGCACGAATTGACGTTCCGTATCTATGACGCCGAAACGGCCGGCAATCTCCTCTGGCAGGAGACGCACGCGGGCGTCGTCGTCGACCGAGGGCTCTTTAGCGTCTTTTTAGGCGGCGTCGCAGATCTCAATCTCTCCTTTGACGATCCTTATTTTCTCGAGATCAAGGTCGACAACGAGGTTATGGCGCCGCGCCAGAGGATCACGGCGGCCGGCTATGCGATCAAGGCAGAAGGCGTCAGAGGTACGGACAATGTCTTCCCAAGCAGCGGCCAGGCGGGGATATGGACGACGAATCCATTGTACCCTTTCACCATACAAACGGGCGGCTGGGGGTTTGCGCAAACAGGATATTCGGTCGTAGCAACATACTCTGATTCGAGCGCAGGATACATCGGGACGGTGAACAACATGAATTTCCAGATACTTACGAACAGCGCCGCAGGGAAATTCGTCGTGACGACAACGGGCAACGTAGGGATCGGGACATCGACACCGAGCAATATCCTGACCGTCAAGCGGGGGTCGGCCACGGACCCCATCGCCGATAGCTGGCTGGTCCATCCCTGCGACAGAAAAGCCAAAGAAGACATGGGGGAGGTCAAAGGGGGCAAGCTGGATGAGCTGAAAAAGATAGCCATCCATAAGTTCAAGCGTCGGCCCGTGGTCGACGAAGACGAGGTCAAGCAGACCCTGGGGCCCAACTCGGAAGAGATCAGCGAAAAAGAGGCCCGCATCAGAAAACGAGTGAAAAAGGCCCCGAGTGATTCGGTCTTAAAGACAGGGGTGATAGAGAAAGACGGCAGGTATTTCGATCTCACCGAACCGACGACCGAACAGCTGAATCTCAAGAGAGAGCAGATCCAGGCGGCCAAAGCGAAGATGCCTAAATTTGCCCAAGAGAGGGTGGGCATTTTTATCGATGATTCCAACATACCCGAAGAGATCTTATATTTCGACGAACAGGGCAATAGGGCCGGGATCGATCTCTTGGCATATGTCGGCTATCTGCACGCCGCGTTAAAAGAAGCCGCCGAGCGGATAGAAAAACTGGATAGACAGATGGCTAAAATCGTCAGATAACACAGTGTTTGAATGAGTAAGGAAGCCGAGGTCGTCATGGTCAGAAAAACGATTGCGTGTATTCTTGCCGTTTTCCATCTGGTGGTGTGTTCACCCATCCGGGAGGCCTTTGCGTTTCAGGCGCAGAGCGCTTCGTTTGCGCTCCAGCCTTGTGTCTTAAGTGTTGGGGGCGGCGTTCGCGAGGCCGCCCTGCGCCGCATGGACCAGGATGTGTTGGCCGAGCCGGTGGTAGGCAAGGTCACCGGCGCCAGCATGACCCTGAACGCCGGCTACGCAGCCATGCTGACCTACCGGCCTCCTGTCCAGACCCGGGTCATACCGAATTTCTCCTGGTCCTGCAATGAATCCCTTTCGAATGCCTTTGACCTTGATGATTATTTCCTGAGCCCCGACAGTCTGGTCTTGTCGTATACGGCCGCCGGCTCAGAAGAGATCGATATTGCCGTTGACCCCGTCGATGGGACCACGCTAACGGCCAGGGGACTCCCC
>CAZCSY010000118.1:2667-3788 GCA_964501505.1 uncultured Planctomycetia bacterium | reverse complement strand
GTCCTCGACGATGTGCGTCTGGGGCGTGATCGGGTACGCCGAGATGACGCCCGGACGGCAGCGCTTGATGATCTGGGCTACCGCATGCGAACCTTCTAAAAATTCTTTCATGATTTACCCTCGCTTCCCTTCCCGTAGATTACTCCGGACCGATACCGCCGGCGAGGCGGCGGGCCGGGGTCTAGAGGGATCCCAACTCCGAGATCATCTCAATGTCCTTTTTGGGGCAGATCGCCGCGCAGTTGCCGCAGCCCTTGCAATACGCGTAGTCGCACTGGAAGGTATTCTTCTCTTTGCCGGAGATGATGCCCTCCGGACAGATATACACGCACATCCGGCACGCGATACAGTTCTTCTTCAAAAATTTCGGCTTGACTTCCGTGCGCCAGGAACCGGTCTTGTTCTCTACGCTCGATCCCGGCCTTGAGGTCATGTGCTTGAACATATCGTCTCCTCGAGAATCACTTTTTAACGGATGCGAAGCCCTGCTTGATCGCTTCGACGTTCATCTGGACGACCTTCTCCCCCTTCTCCCCGAACCGCTGGGTGACCGCCTTGGTCAGGTCCTCCAGGTCCAACTCCCCCGTCGCGGCGCCGAAGGCGCCCAGGAGCACGGTGTTACTCAAGAGGGTCTTGCCGCCCGTGATATCCATCGATATCTTGTTGGCCGGCACGACGAAGAGTTTCTGCCCGCCCTTGGGCCTGGGAATCTCTATGCCTTCACGCTCATTGACAACGGCCACGCCGTCATCCTTGAAGCCCTGGTAGCAATCGTTTCCCCGCATCAGCGTGGCATCGACGACGATCAGGTAATCCGGCGTGTAGACCTGGCTCCTCAGACGCACGGGCTGATCTTCGATGCGCACAAACGCGTTCATCGGGGCGCCCATGCGCGCCGCCCCAAAGTGCGGGAACGCATAAGGATACTTCCCTTTCGTAAAATAGGCGTGCCCCAGGATGCTGGCCGTGGTGATGGCCCCCTGGCCGGCCCGCGCATGGATGCGGATCTCTTTCATGAAGGACCTCCGTTTCTGGTCAAAGGAAAATTCATTATATTAGGTAACCGGGGGGAAATCAAGGCTTTTTCGGAGAGGTCCTGCGCCGCTTTTTCAGCTCAAGCG
>CAZCSY010000118.1:0-2657 GCA_964501505.1 uncultured Planctomycetia bacterium | reverse complement strand
GCGACAGACGGCGCACCAGGCCGTTCAGGCCCGGGCTGAAGGCGACGGGGTAATCCGTGGCCTTGTGCAGGCGCTTGTAGGAATTCCTCAGGCAGGCGATATTTTTCAGGGCACGCTCCTGCAGTTCCTTCAGAGACGGCGGGGCGGTGATGACCTCGCCCGCGTGCATCACCATCTGCAGCATCGGCTCCCCCGCCCCCTCGTCCTCTAAACCGATGATATCCCGCACATAAAACCCCTTCTTGTCCTTCACGCGGAAGACCTGTTTGCGGCCCGGCAGGGTCACCTTCTTCTCGCTGAACTTCATCGTCGGCACGAAGACCCCTTGCGCGTCCGTCACCTCGGCGATCTTGTAGATCACGTCGAGGGACGGCGCGTCCACGGAGGCGCCCATCTTGGTCCCCACGCCGAAGTCGTCGATCGGCGCCTTCTCCTTAAGGAAGCGCTCGATCTTGTACTCGTCGAGGTCGCCGCTCGCCAGAATGCGCACCTTCCTGAAACCGGCGGCGTCCAGCATCCGGCGCGCCGTGCGGGAGAGCGCGATGATGTCGCCGCTGTCGAGACGGATCCCCTTGAGTTCGTGGCCCTTGGCGCGAAACTCGCGCGCCACCTTGATGGCGTTGCGCAGGCCTTCCTCGGTATCATAGGTATCCACGAGAAAGATGCACCTGTCGGGAAACGCCTCGAAGAAGGCGCGGAAGGCCTCCTTCTCCTTGGCGAAGGACATGACGTAGGAGTGCGCCATCGTGCCGACGGCCGGAATCCCGTACAGCTTGGAGGCCAGGACGTTCGACGTGCCGCGGCAACCAGCGATATAGGCCGAACGCGCGGCCTTGAGCGAGGCGTCCACCCCGTGGGTGCGCCGCAACGAGAAGTCATACACCCCCCGGCCGTCCGCGACGGTCACGATGCGCGACGCCTTGGTCGCCACCATCGTGGAGAGATTGACGGTGTTCAACAGGAAACTCTCGATCATCTGGGCCTCGATAAGGGGCCCGGTGATGCGCAGGACCGGCTCGTTCGGAAAAAAAACCGTCCCTTCCGGCATGGCCCAGACCTCGCCGTGGAAACGCATCTTGCCCAGGTACGTCAGGAACTCCTGGCCGAAACCGAGGCGCTCGAGGTAGACGAGATCCTCCTGAGTGAACTTGAAATTTGTGAGATAGCGCAGGATTTCGTCGAGGCCGGCAAACAGAAGGTACGACCGGTGAGCGGGCAGGTTGCGCACGAAGAGGTCAAAGGTGGCCTGGGCCTTGAAACGGTGCCGGAAGTAGCTCTCGGCCATCGTCAGTTCGTAAAAGTCCACCAGAAGGTTCAGGGGGGCGTGCGTCAGCATCAGCGGATAATCTGTCTCTCGTTGCAGGTATCGCAGAGCCCGAAAAACTCCAGGCGGTGCGAATAGATGCGAAAGCCCGTCAGGGCGCGCACCTTTTCGTCAAGCTCACGGATCGAAGGGATCCGGATATCGTAGATCTTATGGCAGTTCTTGCAGATGAAGTGGTAATGGGAATGCACCACCGCGTCGAAGTGGCTGAGGCCCGTCCCGAAGTCCAACTCCCAGATCTGTCCCTGCTCTTTCAGGACGCGCAGGTTGCGGTAGACCGTGCCCAGGCTCAAACGGGGGAACTTACCCTTGAGCCTCTTGTAGATCTGGTCGGCGGTGGGGTGCTCGCGCGTGTTCGTCAACAACTCCAGGATCTTCTTTCTCTGGCGGGTGATGCGGTACGACGGCTTGGCGTGCTTTTTCATGGTACCTTCTTTCCTCGTTCGACACGGCGACGAGAGACTAGAGACACCTCGTCCCCCAGGCAAAATTGCGATTGTCTGATAAGGGCGGGACGAACTCTTCCTTGGGGGAAACTATCAGTAATAATTCTTATTACTATTTTACAAGAGAGGGAGGAAATGTCAAGGGATTTGTTGAGGGGGTCTCGAAGGGGCGGGCCTTAACGGCTACTCCTTGCCGAAGATCTGCCGGTAGTCCCTCGGCAGGTCGTTATCCTCATAGAGAAGGGCGCCGCCGGTGCCGATGAGGAAAAAGGTCGGCACGCCGACGACCCGGTAGCTCCGGGCCACGGACATCGAGTCGTCCAGCAGGATGTCGAAGTCGATCTTTCTCTTTGCGCGGAACGAAGCGACCTTGGCGGAGGACTCACCGACGTCGACCGGCAAGAGCACGATCCCCTCCTCCTCGAACCGCGCCTTCTCCTTCTCCAGAACGGACAACCTCGCCACGCAGTACGGGCACCAGGTGGCGAAGAAGAAAAGGATGACCTTCCTTCCCCTGAAATCTTCCAACGCGATGCGGTTGCCCTCGACCGTCTCGAGGCTGAAGTCCGGCGCCGCATCGGAGGTATTCCCCGGCGCCGGCCTGGTGATGCCCGCCGTCGCGAAACTCGAGGAGGCCAGGAGAAAGACGGCCAACGCAGCGCAGATACAAAAGACAAGCCCTTTTCTCATATGAGGGCCTTTCCCATGTTGATGAGAAAATACTCCCCCACAAGGACGAGGAGAACGCCGCCGATCTTCTCAACGGTATACATCCATCTTCCCGACTTGGGCAGGCTCATGAGCAGACCGCTGAAGGTCCCCGCGAGGATCAACAGCGCCCCCATCCCGTAGGCGAAGCTGAACAGGAGAAAGACCCCGTAGAAGAG
>CAZCSY010000117.1:0-3846 GCA_964501505.1 uncultured Planctomycetia bacterium | reverse complement strand
GCAATATGCGATTGGCAATATCATTCTGCTCGCCCCGAACGGCGGGGAGCAGTGGAGCATCGGCTCCAAGCAGGAGGTGCGCTGGTCGGCGTGGGATTACGAGGCCACCTATCCCATCCTCATCGAGTACTCCATTGACGGGGGTAAGACCTTCAGGCGCATCGACGAGACGCAGAACACGGGGAGGTATATCTGGTCTATCCCCAAGGACACCAAGCTTGTCAGCAAAAAGGCGATGCTCAAGCTCTCGGATAGCCTGGAGCCCAGCATCTATGATGCCTCTGACCGTCCGTTCTCCATCACCGCGGCGCCGCTCGAGATGGAGGAAGCGGCAAAGGAAGAGGAGGCCGCGGCAGAGGTCCCGGCCGAAGAAGAGATCGCGAAAGTCGAGGAAGAAGAGGCACCGAAGGAAGCGACTGAAGAGGCGCCGGCAGAAGAGATCGTCCCCGCAGAAGAGGAAGAGATCGTCCAGGCCGGGATCGAGAAAGAGACCCGCGGCGTCGTCTCCATGGGCGCCCTCACGGTCGAGGTCATCAACTCCCAGACGCGCCCAAACCTCTTTTACCTGCCGCTCTCGGACGCCCGGCAGGGAGACATCACGCACCCTGTCGAGATCGCGGGCGAGATGTGGACGCCCTTCATCCTGCGCGTCATCGGTGAGGGCCGCTATGAAGTTATCCTGCGCTCGGCAGCCGGCAAACAGAAATACATCTTCACCCCGCACGGCGTCGCGCTGGAGGAGAACGAATCGGACGGGAAGGGCTACAAGGAGAAGGTCAAGAGATCCAGATTTTACGTGCAGGGCCGCCGGTTCCCCTTCTTCGGCGCGTGGGAGGACGCGGAGTTGCCCGCCGGAACGCTCTCCTACGTCGACAATGAGGACGGCACGGTCACGCTCCTGAACAATCTGGCGGGCCTGGGCGTCTTCACCATGCGCCTGGGCTTCAACGGCGTCCAGTATTTCCACAAACTCTCCTTCAAGACCAACACCGCCACGCTCGGCTACAACAATGTGCGCGTGTGCTGGGACACGGTGTTGAGCGACCCGGAGGCGATCGCCGAGGACGCCGATGATGTCAAGCGCTACATGGTGCGCAAGGTCAGGCGGTTCCTGTTCGGCGAGCAGGACGAGCTGGTCGAGGATCCGGTCGACAAAGAGCAGTTCGGCACGGTGCGCCTGGCGTGGAGAGATTTCAAGGAGCAGGAGGCCAAGAAGCCGGCCCGCCTTCGCAAGGACAAGACGCGGGCCCAGCGCTTCAAGCGCCTGTCGCCCTACAATCCCCATACGGGGCCGACGAGCCGCGTCTGGTTTTATGAATCGGGCGCGAGCGGCGCCATCGAGGTCGATCCCGAGTTGACGACGGCGACGGGCTCGGGCACCATTACGGTCAACACCGGCGGCCTGACGACCTCCGACTTCAAGATCGTCTTTAAAGAGGCCGATGCCGGCGTGTCGGAGTTTTACAAGGGCACGGGCAGCGCCTGGAGCTCGAACTACGGCTCGGATACCGAGCTTTTGACCGAGCTCGACCAGGACGCCGCCACGCAGGCGGGCACGACCTCGGTCCTGAAGTTGTTGGAGGCCAGCGCGGCCCGCGTGCGGGTTGAAAACAGCTTCACCTTGACGGCCGAGGCCACCGTGACCGAGGCCTGGACCATCTATCCGACGGGCAAGGTCGTGAAGTACATCAAATATGTCAAGACGGCCCCGGGCACGGAGGCCCGGCGCGTGGACGACGGCGCCACGGATTACGTGGCCGGCAGCATGAGCGCCTACCACGGCGGTCCCCCCAGCCCGACCCGCGGCACCGGCACCTATTACGACGCTCAGATCGTCCATTTGACCAGCTCGACCCTGGCCGAGGTGACGGATTACATGAATCCGGACACACCTTCCGTGTCCGTGGGAACGCTCGAGACCGGTTCCCTGGGGGACGCCGATGCGGACGGCTTTAACGAAGGCCAGGGCAGCTATCAGATCGTCGCCTCGCACGCCGCGGCAACGCCCAACCAGTTCTCCTTTACCCTGGACGGTTCCTCGCTGACCCGGTACAAGCCCGTCTTTCACGTGGCCGAGGTCTACCCCCGCGACCCCGGCACTACCGACTACATCCTGGCGCACTACCGTTGCGATGAGTCATCCGGGACGACGGCGGACAATAACGAGGGCACGGCCGGCCGCGACGCCACGGCCAGCGAGGACGTGGCCACGGACATCACGACGACGGGGACGGTCCGCAACCGCGGCTTTACCGTCGATGAAGACGGCGAGCAGTTCCATGCGACGTCCGCCGACATCATGTCCGATTGGTCCAGGGGGACGATCGAATTCTGGTACAAGCCGGATTACGACTTTGCCGCAGCCCAGAGCGAGGCAAAATATCTTTTTGGGACCGCCGCGTCGGGCACGGCCGACGCCATCTGGGCGCGGGTGTACGATAACGGGAGCACCGCCACCCTCGAGTTCGGCATCAGGGGCGCCTCGAACCAGTCTTCCGTCACGGTCACGGAGACGACACAGGCCCTGTGGGCGGCCGGAGACTGGGCGCACCTGCGCTTCACCTGGGACGACACCGCCGGCAATGTCTGCCGGATCTACTACAACGGCGCCAATGTCAGCGAGGCATACACGAATACCGCCTCGGCCATGGGCTCCGTGGGAACGGACCTCGTCTTCGGCGACTACCAGGCCTCAGGCACGGACAATGCCGAAGGCGTCTTTGATGATATTTATATCTACAGCGAACCCATTTATCCTTTTGGCGCATTCGATGCGGGACACGCCGAGGGCTACGCCTATCCTCATCCCGACATCACGTTCTACGACGACATGGCATCGACCTCCGCCGACGCGACATACGCGGCCGGCACGGCGACGCGTGCTCAATCCGGCACCGCCACGACAACGGGCGTTTACGGCAGCGGCATCGCGCTCGACGCGGCGGCGGATTACCAGAGTTTCAGCGCCCCATCGAACATCGCCGCGAATGCCGGGTCTTTCGGCATCTGGGTCAAGTCGGCGAACGCGGGCAACCCAACACCTGCCCAATACGTGCTTTATGCCGTGGCTGATTTCCAGATCACCTACGATACGTCGGGGCAGTTGGATTTCAAGGTCGGCACCTCGACGAACCTGACGGACACCATAGATACCTATGATGCCACTTGGCACTGGGTGCGGGCCACGTGGGACTATGCGGCTGATCAGTACAGGCTTTACGTCGACGGCAGGCTGGCGGCAAGCTCCACCGCCAGCCTGAGCGCGCCGAGCTTTGGCGCGGACTTTTATATCGGGTATTCCTCGAACGCGTTCCAGGGCGCGGTCGACGAAGTCACCGTCACGGATTCTGCGGCCACGCCGCAGATCCAGACCGCAGCCGGCATTCCCCTGAATGTTCCTCGGCTCAAGGTGGGCGGCGCGCTCAAGACTCCCCAGACGGACTATAACGTCGCCGTCGCCAACGGCGTCTGTGACTACGTGCTCCAGTATTTGAGCGACGTGACGGCATCAGGGGTTACCTTCGGCATCACGGACATGCCCACCGCGGCCACCGGCCTTTATGTCCACAGCACCAATGCGCAATCCGGGGATACGAACCCGGTCAACATCCGGACGGGCAGCCCGCATTTCTCCGCCGTCTTCAACAGTCCGCAGACCTCAGAGACCGCCGAGGGCTACCGCATCCAGGTGGATGACGACTCCGGCTTCTCCAGCCCCCTCTGGGACGGCTCGGACTTCGGGGTCAACCTTGACACCTCCCGCCTGGGCGGGACAGGCGACGACTACGGCTACGGCATCGCCACGGACGCCTCAGGCAACGTCCTTGTGACAGGACGCGTCAACGC
>CAZCSY010000116.1:0-3920 GCA_964501505.1 uncultured Planctomycetia bacterium | reverse complement strand
TCTCCTGGGCGGTATCGACGCCCGCCAGCCCCGCGGCCCGGGCGGCACGGACCTCTGCCGTGGCGGTGAAGGTCGGGGTCGCCGGCTGGTCGTCCGTGCTCCGTGCCCTGGCGAAACGGGTCTGGATATCGGCCCGGACGTCGCTGAGGGTGACGTCGCCGAGGACGACCTCGGCGGTTACGGCCGTTCCCGTGAGGACCGCCGAGAAGTTCTTATCCCGCCACGAGAACGCGCCTTGGACGTCTTTTAATTGTCCATCGGTCTTGAACGGGTCGCTGATATGGAAGGCGGCTCTTTCGACGCGGCATCGGCCCTGGACCCGGCCCTCCAGCCAGTTGTCTCGCGGCGCCTCGTAGGTGGCCTCGATATGGGCGAGGCCGTCGTCCAGGTCGATACTTTCTTTTGCGGCGGCGACGCCGTCAAGCGTCAGGCTGGACTTGAAGAGCAGCGCATCTTCTTTGATCGTCGCCTCGACCCTGAGCTGGCGGATGACCCCGTTTTTCCACGTGAAAGGCAACGCCGGCATAAAGGCCAGGAAGGGTTTGGGGTCGATGTCCGCGGCGGTCAGCCGCAGGTCCCAGCATTTTTCCTTATAGGCGTAGTTGCCGTGGCAGGTGAGGGGCACGGCGATCTCGTTGAAAGACACCTGGCCCGCAGCGTCGATGAGGACCTTGTTCCACGACGCCTTGGCCCTGCCCTCAGAAAGGCGCACCATCGTCGTGGAGGGGGTAGCACGCATCTCGTCGACAAAGACGAGTTCCGAGTCCGCGATCCTTAGGTCCTTGACGATCGGCCGCACGACCGGCCCGGCAGGTTCTCTTTGACGGTCGATGATGTCCTGGATGTTCAGGCTGCCGTCCTTGCCGCGGACCAGGTTGAGCCGGGCGCCGTAAAGCTGGACAGAGGACACGAGGAGCTTGCGTTCCTTGCCCCAGGGCAAAAGGACAAAGGCCGCAGACGCCTCATCGACGCACAGGACCGTCGTTTCGGTCCGTGTCTTGTCGTAGACGCGCAGGTCACGGATGACGATACCCCGTCCCAACTCCAGCGTTACCGTGTCGAGCGTCACGCGGCGCCGGGTCGCCTCGGTGAGGCCGCTCACGATCTTCCGGCGGACAAAGCCGGGCAGGAGGCGCGTGGCGGCCTGGTAGGCGACAAAACCGGCCCCGATGAGCAGCAAGAAGGCGATGAGGAGGATGAGACGGGTGCGTCTGCGCATGGTAATTTTCAATTATAGCACAGGGTTCCGCTCGCCGTGAAATTGTTTGAAATGGCCTGACGGGGGTGTTAGAATGCGTGGACACAGACGGTGCGATTGCAATTTATCGGGGCGTAGCTCAGCTTGGCTAGAGCACTTGCTTTGGGAGCAAGGGGTCGTGCGTTCAAATCGCACCGCCCCGATTTTGAAAAAAATGGAAAATCGACACGGAGCTATTAAAATTTTTCCTTGGAAAGTGTCCCTGTAGCTCAGCTGGATAGAGCATCTGCCTTCTAAGCAGAGGGCCGCGTGTTCGAATCACGCCAGGGACACCAGATTTTTTATGCCAAGGCCCTTCAAAATTCTCCTCATTCTTCTCGTTTTCCTCCTGATCGTCGGACTGGCCGTGGCCGGTGTCGTGGCGTACGCTTTGTCGCATAGCCGCGATCTTTTGATCGTGCAGATCGACAAGCACCTGGGCGTGAAGGCCTCGGCGGCCGAGGTGAGGTATATTTTTCCGTCGTCGCTTTTGGTCCGCGACCTGCGTTTCGGAGATCAGTTGGCGTTCGGCCGGCTGCTCGTCACCCCCAGCCTGACGGGTTTTTTCCTGAAGAGGGCCGTCGTCTTCAATGAGATCCTGATCACGAGTCCGCGCGTGCGCGTGGTGCGCCGCAGCGACGGGACGATGGATATGGGCCTCGCCCTGCCCGCCGGACCTGCCGGAGGGCCGTCGAAAGAGGCGCCGTCGAAAGACGCGGCTTCCCCTTCGCCGTCGAGCGAGGGACCCTTGCCTCCGCCGTCGAGAGAGGAACCTTTGCCTTCGGTGTCGAAACAGGAGCCCTCGCCTTCGGCGTCGGCCAGGGGAAAAAGTGAGAGACCGCCCGTTTACGTGGAACATCTCAAGATCCTCGACGGGCAGGTCACCTTCGTCGACGAGGCGCTGGGAGGTGATCCGCCCTTTCGCGTCGAGGCGACGGACGTGCGCCTTGAGGTGCGCCGCGTCTCCCTGCTCGATCCCGGGCGCATGAACGTGGATGTCTCTGCCCTGGTGGGTCCCCTCGAGGGGGCGGCGCCGGCCCCGTTGACGGGGTCAGGAGAGTTCGATCTGTGGACGCGCAAGGGGACGCTGCGCCTGGACGTTACCGCCGTGCCGTTGACGCTCTTTGGGCCCTATTACGTTACGTATCTCAAGAAGAAGGTCCTGACAGGGACGGCGACGCTGGGCGCAGACTTCCGGGTCGAGGGCGACGATCTCGCCGGCGATTGCCGGGTGTCGTTGGACGGCATGGGTTTCCAGGAGCCGGAGGCACAGGGGGCGGCGGTTGATCTTTCGTCTGTTCGACAACAGGCGGCATCGTCGGGTGATTTGCAATACACGGTGTTTCCGTTGTTGCTCTCCGCGATGGGGCAGGCCTCTTTCGAGTTTTCGTTCAAGACGCGGCTGGACCGGCCGCGGTTCGAGAACGTGAAGATAAAGGGCATGTTCCTGCAGCCCAGGACCCTTGCGCCGCTCGCGGTCGAGGCATCCGGGGGATCTGTCGAAGGCTTCAAGAAGATCGGCAAGGAGTTCGAGGCCATCGGCAAAGAATTCAAGAAGGTTTTCGATTATTGACGTGGGTCCGGGAGACGGCTTTGTTGCCTGAAGTCATTGAGACAGATGTCATCGTTATCGGTGCCGGCCTTTCGGGCCTCGCCGCCGCCGACGCGGCCCGGCGCGCCGGCCGCGGGGTCCTCATCCTCGAGAAGGAGTCTCAAGTCGGGGGTCTGAGCGCGAGCATCCGGCGGGACGGTTTTGTCTTTGACCTCGGCGGCCACCGTTTTGTCCCTCGGCGCCGGCAGACAGGCGGTTACGTCGGCGCCCTCTTTTGCGAAAGCGATCTGTCGATGCGCGCGCGCCGCAGCCGGATATTTTTGAACGGACGCTCTTTCTTTTATCCGCCGCGCACCCTGGATTTTCTGCGGTACTTCGGCGTCAGGACGGCGTTGTCGTGTGTCGGACAGGGGTTGCGGGCGTGCTGGGATCAGCGGATGGCGCCGCAGCCGGAGGATTCTCTTTTCGACTGGTTTTCACATCGCTTCGGCCGTCGCCTGACGGAGGGTTACTTTAGTCCGTACGTCCTCAAGCTGTGGGGGGCGCCGTTATCGCAGATCTCGGCGGACGGTGCGCCGCCGCACCTGCGGAACGCGAACATGGCGGTGCTGTTGCGGGATTTTTTTCACCTGGGCGTCTCCAGGAAGGAAGACAGGGCCCCCGCCGATCAATTCCTGTATCCCGTCGGCGGCATCGGCCGCATCGCCGAAGCGATGGCCAGACAGATCGCGCAGAAGGGCGGGAAGGTCTTTTTAGGCCATGCGGCCGAGCGCGTCCTGTGTCAGCCGGGCGGCGGTTTTTACGTCGAGACCCGCACCCCGCAAGGCGCCAAGGGCGTCTTCGCAGCCAAGAAGCTCGTCGTGACCGCACCACTGCCCGATCTGATCCACAGGCTCCATCCCCAGCCGCCGCGCGACGTCCTGGCGGCTGCCGCGAGCCTGCGTTTTCGCAGCATGCGTTTTCTCAACGTGATGATGGACGCTGAGGCCGTCCTGCCTGTGGTCGGCCTGACGGTGCCGGAAGAACGCTATGTCTTTTTCCGGGTCCAGGAGGTAAGCCGGTGGTGTCCGAAAAATGTGCCCGCAGGCAAGACCGCCTGCGTCTTTGAGATCCCCTGCCAGAAAGACGACG
>CAZCSY010000115.1:0-3929 GCA_964501505.1 uncultured Planctomycetia bacterium | reverse complement strand
TGCCAGGATGTTGGCCTCCACGACATTGTCTATATAGGTAAAGTCGCGGGACTGCTTGCCCGTGCCGAAGATGGGCGGCGCCTCATTCTTGAGGATGCAGGTGATGAACTTGGGGATGACGACGGCGTATTCGTCGTCCAGGGCCTGCTTGGGACCGAAGACGTTGAAGTAGCGCAGGGCCACGCTCTTGACGTTGAAGAACTCGGCGAAGATCTTGCAGTAGTACTCGCCGGCCAGCTTGCTGAGGGCGTAGGGTGAGATGAGTTTGGGCAGAAAGTCCTCCCTCTCGGGGAACCTGTCCGTGTCGCCGTAGACGGAGCTGGAGGAGGCGAAGACGAAGCGCTTGACCTTCTTCTTGGAGGCGGCCTGGAGCAGGTTGAGCGTTCCCTGGATGTTGACGGCGTTGTAGCTGTCGGGGTCCTGCATGGACTTGGGGACAGAACGCAGGGCGGCCTGGTGCAGGACATAGTCCCTGCCCTCAGAGGCCTTCAGGCACGTCTCCTTGTCGCGGATGTCGCCGCGGATGACCTCCAGGCGCTTGCCGGCGGCTTTCCCGGCCCTGGCCAGATTTTCCTCTTTCCCGCTGGAAAAATTGTCGAGCACGCGGACGTTATGGCCCTCTGCCGCCAGTCTATCGACGATATTGCTGCCTATAAAGCCTGCGCCCCCGGTTATCAGATAATTAGCCATTCAGGTTACCCTCCTCTGTGGCGCTTACCCCAACGTCTCTGCGGTGGCTCTCCCTAAAGCTTGACGACCTTGTCGTTTTTTGATCTCGTGGCGTTCCTGGTGTCCACGACCAGTTTCGCGGATTTCACGATAGCAGCGTAGTCAAAGGCGTCGTGGTCGGTCACGATGACCACGCAGTCGGCGGCCTTGAGCGCCTGGATCGTCAGGCGGACCCCCTTCATCTTGAGCCCGGCCTCGCTGAAGAACGGAACGTGCGGATCGTGATACGAAACCTTGGCCCCGAGCTTTTGTAGCAGCTCGATGATCTCGAACGCCGGAGACTCGCGGTAATCGCTGACGTTGCGCTTGTAGGCAACGCCCAGGACCAGGATCCTGGCCCCCTTGACGCTCTTGCCCTTGTCGTTCAGCGCCGCGGAGACCTTGTGCGCCACGTATTCGGGCATGGAGCGGTTGATCTGGGCCGCCACCTCGATGAGGCGCGCCTCAAAGCCGTAAAAGCGGGCCTTCCACGACAGGTACAGCGGGTCGATCGGGATGCAGTGCCCGCCCAGGCCCGGCCCCGGGTAAAAGGCCATGTAGCCGAAGGGCTTGGTCTTGGCCGCGTCGATGACCTCCCAGACGTCAATCTTCATCTTGTCGCACATGAGGGCCAGCTCGTTGACCATGCCGATATTGACGGCACGGAAGGTGTTCTCGAGGAGCTTGACGGTCTCGGCCACGCGCGTGGACGAAACGGGGTGCACGGTCTCGATACAAAGCTCATAGAGGGCCTGGGCCGCCTTCGTGCAGGCCCGGGTCACCCCGCCCACGACCTTGGGGATGTTCTTGGTGGTGTATTTGGGGTTTGCGGGATCGACGCGCTCGGGCGAAAAGGCCAGATAGAAATCCTTACCGACCTTGAACCCCTTGGCCTCGAACATCGGCAGGAGGACCTCCTCGGTCGTGCCCGGATAGGTCGTGCTTTCTAAGATGATCAATTGGCCGCGGCGCAGGTAGCGGGCGATCTGCTCGGCGGACTTGATGACAAAAGAGATATCCGGCTCCTTGGTCTTGCGCAGCGGCGTGGGCACGCAGATGTTGATCGTATCCGCCGTCATCAACGCGCTGTAGGCGGTCGTGGCGGACAAGACCCCTTTCGAGACGAGTTCGCGCACGGCCGCGGCGGGGACGTCGCGGATATAGGACCTCTTGTGGTTGATGGCATCGACCTTGGACTTGTCCAGATCGATCCCCACCACCTCCACCCCGGCCTCGGCCAGCTCGACCGCCAGCGGCAGGCCGACGTAGCCCAGGCCGATCACGGCGCTGCGGATCTTTCTCTGCTGGATCTTCTTGAGTAGATGCATATGCCCTCCGTATTAGAAATAAGATGCCGCGAGGTTGATGAAGCGCGGAATGAAAATGATTATTCCGATGATGAAGGCGTTGATGGCGGCGATGAAGACGCCGCCGGCGACGATATCCTTCAGGGTCTTGACGTCGGGATGGAACTCGTCGCCGTGCACGAAATCGAGCAAGAGCTCGAAAGCGGTGTTCGCCGCCTCGGTGATCAGGACGAGCGCGATGGCGAAGACGACGAAGATGAATTCGATGGACGTGATGCGAAAGAGCGCCGCGCAGACGAGCGCCGTCAGCGCAAAGAAAAGGTGGACCTTCATGTTGCGCTCGTTGGCAACGATGAAGCGGATGCCCTGGATGGCGAGCTTGAAGCTGTCGAAGAACGTCCTCTTATACATGGCACTCCCCCCACATACACGTCACCGGCAGCGCGTCGGAGGTCCCCCCAGCGGACTACCCGTTGCCTGCTGCCGGCGGGGCTTCACAAATAGCGGTAGATGTATTCCGGGATATGATACTCGATATTCGTCAGCACGTAGCCAAGGACGCGCGCCTTGATGGCGTTGAGCCGGTCCTGGGCGTGGATGACGACGCCGCGCTGGGTGCGGCCGGCCTGGGCCACCATGATGACGCCGTCGCACTGGACCCCCAGGACGCCGGCATCCGTGACCGGGATGACGGGCGGGGCGTCGAAGATGACGTAATCGTAATTCTTGCGCAACGCCGAGATGACGCTCTTGAGCTTGGCGGATCCCAGGAGCTCCGCCGGGTTATGGGGCCGGCTGCCGCTCGGCAGAATGTGGAGATTATCGATGCCGCTGATGCGCAGGAGCATCTCCTCGACGGGCATGCCGTTCATCAAAAGGTCCGACAACCCCTTGGAGGCCTCCAGGCCCAGCGTCCGGCTCATCGTTCCCTTGCGCAGGTCCGCGTCCACCAGGAGGATGGACTTTTTGCTCAGGTCGTGTGCAAAGGTCACCCCCAGGTTGATGGAGGTGATGGTCTTGCCTTCGCCATGGATGGCGCTGGTGATGGTCAGGACCTTAGGCGGGGCCTGCTTGTCGCCCAGGGCCTGCAGGTTGGTGCGCAGGATGCGGTACTGCTCGGCGATGGGCGAGGACGGGTCGAAGTAGGCCACGACGTGCGGGTCGACCTTGGATTCGGTCGCCGCGCGCACGACGTAGGGCTTGAACTCCTCGCGCTTCTCGATGCGCTCGATCTGCTTCTCGGCCGCTTTTTTCAATGCGTCAGTGAACTTCCCCATGGTGTTTCCTCCGGATTAATGACAGGCTTTATAGTGTTGGCACAATTCGCAGCAGATCTGTTCCTGGTCGTGCTCGGCGCGGATCCACTTGGTCGCGCAGCTCTGCGCAAGTTGACACCTCTCGCAGCAAAAGGTCTTGACGACGTCCGCCGCCTCCTGGATCCTGGCGTGCGACTCGCCGATCACCTCGGTCATCAGGCCCGCGTCGATCTCCCGGCGCTCATAGACGAAGCCGCTCAGGAGGGCGTTATCGCAGATATAGTTGATGAGGCGCGGGATGCCCCCCGAGAACATGAAGACCTGCTCCAGGGCCTGCGGGGAGAAGAGGGTGCCCGCCTTGCCGTTTTCGGCGACGACGCCCAGGCGGTGGTTCACGTACTTGACCGTCTCACCGGGGCTCAACGGATACAGGTGGTAGTGGATGGCGACGCGCTGGCGGAACTGCTCCAGGTCCTTGAGTCTGAGTTTCTCCCGGAGTTGGGGCTGGCCCATAAGGATAATCTGCATGAGCTTCTCGGTGTCGGTCTCCAGGTTGGAAAGCATGCGCACCTCTTCGAGAACCGAAGGGGTCAGGTTCTGCGCTTCATCGATGATCAGGATGACGTTCTTGTCTTCCTGCATGCGCTCGATCAGGTAA
>CAZCSY010000114.1:0-4068 GCA_964501505.1 uncultured Planctomycetia bacterium | reverse complement strand
CCTGAGCCCCGACAGTCTGGTCTTGTCGTCTACGGCCGCCGGCTCAGTAGAGATCGATATTGCCGTTGTCCCCGTCACGCATGCGGTGAGTTTTTCCCAGCCGGCAGACTGGTCCGGCACCGAACAGGTATGTTTTACTGTCTTCGATTCCAGCTCGAACTTTCTGATCAGTAACGACATCACCCTTCAAGTTCTGGGGCAGGCGAACGCTCCGGTGATGGACCATATCCCGGATATCACCGTCAGCGAGAATGATCTCGTGAGCATCACGCCCTCGGCGACCGATCTGGACGGCGATGCCACTACGTTCAGTTTCAGCGCGCCGCTGGACGAAGAAGGTTCCTGGCAAACGGATTATAACGACGCGGGCTCCTATATCATTACCGTTACCGCGACCGATGCCACGGGCCTGAGCGTGAGCCAGGACGTGGGCATCAACGTTTCTAACGTCAACAGGCCGCCTGTTCTTCAGGCGGTACCCGAGATCACGGTCACGGAAGGTCAGAAGGTCATCGTGAGCCCTATCGCTTCAGACCCGGACGCAGATGCGTTGAGCTTTTACTATTCGGCGCCCCTGGCGACGGACGGGACGTGGTTGACAGATTCCAGCTCCGCCGGAACGTACGAGGCCACGGTGACGGTATCCGACGGTATCGATACGACGGCCGGCACAGCCGTCATTCATGTCTTAGAAGGTAACGCTCCGCCCGAGGCCACGATGACGCTGAGCGCTTACACGCTTACGCCCCGGGAGTTCGTTACCGTCACGCTTGAAGCGAATGACCCGGACGGCCATCCGATGACCTTTGTCATCAAGAAAGACGACGTCACCATCGCATCCGGCGATTACGGCAGCGTGTATTCTTTCCAGACTTCCTTTGAAAATGCCGGTGACCATAACATCTCTGCCGTTGTCACGGATAGCCTGGGTCTGGAGGCGGTGATGATAGCCGGGGTGGATGTCGTGGACCCGAATATAGACCATAATCTCATCCGGCCCATTTCGGGTGATTTTAACGGCGACGCCCTGGTGGATCTGGGCCAGCTCAATACGGCCAACGGGACTTGGGAGGTCTGCCTATCGGATAAAGGCGT
This sequence comes from uncultured Planctomycetia bacterium, assembly GCA_964501505.1. Classification (GTDB taxonomy): domain Bacteria; phylum Omnitrophota; class Gorgyraeia; order Velamenicoccales; family Velamenicoccaceae; genus CAZCSY01. The sequence goes on along the minus strand of CAZCSY010000114.1, from coordinate 2,973 downwards.
CTTCCATAGCGCTTCAAATTGGACGACGGGGTTCGGGACCACCTCACAGGATGAGCGGTATCTGACCGGCGACTATGACGGGGACGCCAGGGCCGATGCGGCTGTCTACGATGTGGCGACGGGCGAGTTGCGCGTCGCAAAGTCCACGGGGTCGGGCTTCGGTTCGCCGCAGGTATGGTTTGACTTTGCGGAGGCATCAAGCGCCTGGAGTCCCGCCATCGGGAATTTCAACGCCGACCGCTATGCGGATCTGGCCCTGTATAACGGGAAGACGGGCGAAGTCCGCGTGGCGCTGGGTTCGGCGACCGGGCTCGGAGCGGACCAGGCCTGGGCCACGGGTATGGCCACCGGCTACAAGCCGTATTCCGGAGATTTTAACGGTGACGGACTGACGGACCTGTGTCTTTTCCTGAAGGCATCCGGTTCTTTCAAGGTCGCGGCTTCGAATGGCAGGGCGTTTGTCGATGTCGGCGATTGGATATCCGGTTTTGCAAACGACCAGGAGCCGGTCCTCTGCGACACGAACCGGGACGGGATGACGGATTTGATGTATTGGAATAAGCCGGCGCAGACTTGTGTCCATGCTGTTTCGACCGGGGAGGGTTTCACGCAGAAAGGCCAGTGGTTGGGTTACTACGGCACGCCGGACGATGAGTTTGTCTCGGCGGCGGATTTTAACGGTGACGGGATGGCGGACCTCGCTGCCTTTAATTTTCAGGAGAACGGCATCGACCGGTGGTCGACCCAATTGAGCGTTGCCCAGCCCGTGGACCTGATGAGCCGCATTGATAACGGCACTGGCGGCTTTATAGAAGTAGATTATACGTACGCGGCCGCCCAGGATAACCCGGAACTGCCGTTCCCGGTCACGGTGGCCTCGGCTATACGGGTCCTCGATACGCTCCCCGTGGGCCAGCCCCAGGAGACATACGAGCAGTCCTTTTCATTCAGTGAGGGGTACTATGATTCCACCGCGCGCGAATTCCGCGGCTTCGGCCTGGTACGGGTGACGGACCCCGTGACCGGAAATTATTCCCAGACGGAGTATTACCAGGGCCGGCCCGAAGAGGACGGTGCCCTGAAAGGCCAGATTAAAAAGCTGACTGCCTATGACGGTAATGACCGCAAGATCAGCGAAACGACCAATACTTATGAGGTCAGGAAGTCCGGGCCTGAGACGAACGTCCTGGGTTTTCCGATGCTCGTCCAGACCGAGACGACGGTCTGGGAAGAGAACGAGACCTCTCTGACCGTCCTGCAGGCGATGAGCTATGACAATATCGGTAATGTGATACAGGCGACGACGCAAGGGGACGTGTCGGTTGCGGGGGATGAGCGCACGACGCGCACGCAATATGCCGCCGCGTACACGGATGGCTTTAACCGGCCCATCGAATCGACCCTGGAGGATGACGAGGGTAGCGTCATCACGCGGACAGAGTATGCCTATGACGAGCGCGGCAACCTGACGCAGGAAACGGTTTGGGTGACGCATCCTTTCCAGACAGGGGCCCGGGCCGTGACGGTTAGCCACGCCTATGATTCCTTTGGCAACAATATCGCTACCTACGACCCCTTGGAGCGCGCCGTTACGACCGAATACGAGACCTCCTTTTATACTTACCCTGAGCGCATCACCAATACCCTGGGGCACAGTGTCTCTTACGTTTACGACCCCCGTTTCGGCGCGATCGTCTCGACGACAGACCCCAACAACCGCACATCCACGACGGCCTATGATTCCCTGGGCCGGGTGACGGAGGTGCGCAATGCCTTCGGCCGGGTCGTTAGTTTATACGTCTATCCGGATTTCAACACGGTGACGAAGACACAACTGGGCTTAAGCGCGACCCAATACGTTGACGGCCTGGGTCGCAGGTATCGCAGCGTTGCTTCGGGTGAGGACGGACAGGACGCCCGCGACGTCGCCACCGAGACGTTCTATAACGCGCGGGGACTCGTGGAGAAAGAGGCCGACGCGCACTACGTGGGCACGGCGCCTTCCGAGATTACGTATGTGCGCTATGAGTATGATTTGCGCGGCCGCGTGACCGAGACGACCCAGGACTTCCCCGGGACCCTGCACGATGCCACCGGCCGCATAAGCTATCTCGAGCCGCTCTATACGGAGGCCATGGACCCCATGGGACACCGCAAGGGCGTGCGCAAGGACGTGCGCGGCAACGTCGTTGAGGTTACGGAGTTCGGACCGGGCGGCGTGAACGTGACGACGTATGAGTATAATATCCAGGATAACCTTGTCAAATTGACGGACGACCAAGGCAACGTCACGCAGATGTGGTATGACTCGCTCGGCCGCAAGGTGAAGATGGACGACCCTGACATGGGACTGTGGGAGTATGAGTATGACAGCGTCGGCAACCTCATCCGCCAGACGGACGCCAAGGGGCAGATGTTGGTTTTTGCCTACGACCATCTTAATCGTCTTACTGCGAAAGAAGGCAGCGGCATCTCGGTCGGCTATACATACGATGACCCCGCCAGGGCGAACAGCAAGGGCCGGCTCTCCCGGGTGACCGACGCGTCGGGCACGACTGATTTCTTCTATGATGAGCTCGGCCGTGAGATTAAGTCTATCAAAACCATGGACGGCGTGGCCCATACGGTTGAGCGTGCCTACGATGACCTGGACCGGCTCATCGCTTTGACGTATCCGGACGGAGCCGTAGTGGAGTACGGCTACGACCCGCATTCGGGGTTCCTCGAGTCGGTCGCCGCCCAAGGGGGTGTCACTTATGCTTCTGGCCTGACATATAACGCCCAGGGGCAGATGAAGCATATTTCCTTCGGTAATGGGACCGCCACGGATTATAGCTACGGCCAGGATACGCGCTTGAGCCGTATCTTCAGCCAGGGGCCTGGAGGACCCCTACAGGATTTGAATTATCTCTTTGATCATAACGGCAATATCACGACCCTGACGGACAACCTCAGGAGCAACATCCGGACATT
>CAZCSY010000113.1:0-4161 GCA_964501505.1 uncultured Planctomycetia bacterium | reverse complement strand
TGACAACGCACTGATCTAAGAGAAAACCGTCGGTGCCGAACGTGTAGATGAGAAGAAGGAGCTCGACGAGATCGAAGACCGCCTCCTGCCGCTCGACGACCCGGTGAAGATGTACCTCAAACAGATGGGGCGCATCTCGCTCTTGAGCCGTGAAGAAGAGCTGCGCCTGGCCAAAAAGATCGAAGAGACGGAGAACAACTTCCGTGCCCTCGTTTTGTCGTCCAGGTTCGTCAAAAAGGAACTTCTGATCCTTATCCGGCGCGTTTTGGCGGATGAGGTAAACATCGAAAATATCGTCAAGGACGACATCAGCGTCACCCGCGACAAGGCGGTCCGCAAGTTCTCCCGGATCCTCAAGAAGCTCAAGGTCGCCAAGGGCGACAGCGCGGTCTTCGGGCTCCTCTCGGAACTATGCCTTGCCACCCCGTGCCTCGAAGAAACCGTCACCAAGATGTCGCGCATCAGCCGTCAGTACGAGAACGCGGAACGCGAGATCCGAAAGGTCAAAGAGAAAAAGGTGCGCTCGGGCCTTAACGATCTTTTCGCCCGGCGCAAGAGGATCATGCGCGAGATGCGCATGCCCGTCAAGAAATTCAAGGAACAGCTCAAACTCATCAAGATCCGGCACACGCGCTTCCAGAAGTCCAAGAAGGCGCTCGTCGAGGCGAACCTGCGCCTGGTCGTCAGCATCGCCAAACGCTACACCAACCGGGGCCTGTCGTTTCTGGACCTCATCCAGGAGGGCAACATCGGCCTTATGCGCGCCGTCGAAAAGTTCGAATACCAGCGCGGCTACAAGTTCAGCACCTATGCCACCTGGTGGATCCGCCAGGCGATCACGCGGTCCATCGCGGATCAGGCACGCACCATCCGCATCCCCGTTCACATGACGGAAACGATCAACAAGATCATCCGGATCTCGCGCATCTTCGTCCAGGAGTTCGGCCGCGAGCCCTCGCCCGAGGAAATCGCCAAGTCGATGCGCATGCCGCAGGACAAGATCAAGAACATCCTGAAGATAGCCCAGGAGCCGATCTCCCTGCAGACCCCGATCGGTGACGAGGGAGACACCCACTTCGGCGACTTCATCGAAGACAAACGCGCCATCTCGCCGGCCAACGCCACGGTACACGTGATGCTCAAGGACGAGATGAACACGGCGCTCGACACCCTGACCGACCGGGAGAAAAGAATCCTCATGCTGCGCTTCGGCATTCTCGACGGAACCGCCAAGACGCTGGAAGAGGTCGGCAACGTCTTCCGCGTGACGCGGGAGCGTGTCCGCCAGATCGAGGCCAAGGCCCTGCGCAAGCTGCGCCACCCCTCGCGTTCCCGCAAGCTGCGCACGTTCCTGGACATGACGCTGGCCCACGAAAGGGAATTCTAAAACCGTCTCCATGCGTCTTTCCTGGAAGATCCTCTTTGCTGTGTTCCTGGTCGGGCTCTCGACCCTGCTGTACGCCCTCCACTTCTGGATATTCCGCGACAGCCACCACATCTTCATCTACCTGCTCGGTGACATCGCCTTCGTGCCGATCGACGTGCTGCTGGTCGTACTGATCCTCGAGCACATCCTGGAAGCAAAAAACAGACAACAGCGCTTGGCCAAGCTGTACATGGTGATCGACGCGTTTTTCAGCGAGGTCGGCAGCCCGTTGCTGCGCCTGCTCGACGTCATCCGCTGCGACAATCCGCAGCTCGGTGAGAGCGTAGCCCTATCGGCTTCCTGGACCGACAAAGACTTCGCCCGGGCCAAGGCGCGCTGGATCGGGGCAGACCCGTGTGTCCGCGCCGGGGCTGTCGACTTCCTGAAGTTACAGACCTTTTTGTCGGACAAGCGGCCTTTCCTCTTGAGCCTCCTTGAAAACCCGGCCCTCCTCGAACACGACGCCGCGACCGACACGCTCTGGGCCCTGTTTCACCTCACCGAGGAACTCATCGCGCGGCCGCAGCTGGAGCGCCTCTCCCAGACCGACCAGGACCACCTGAACGGGGATCTCCAGCGGGCCTACCGGCGCGTCGGCGCGGGCTGGATCGACCACATGCAGCACCTCAAAAAGGACTACCCCTATTTATTTTCGCTCTCGCTGCGAATGAATCCCTTTCATCCCGGCGCCTGCGCCGAGGTGACGTGACACGAAGACCATGAACGACGTCCTGAAGACCATCCGCGACCGGCGCTCCGTACGGCACTTCACGGACCGGGCCGTACCGGACGCCCTCATCGAACACCTCCTGGAGGCGGGTCGCTGGGCGCCCTCGGGACTCAACAACCAGGCGTGGCGCTTTTGCATTGTCAGGGATAAAACGGCCCGTGAAAGGCTGGCGGCGCTCACGAAGTACGGCGCCGTCATCCGCCGGGCGCCCGTCGTGATCGTCGTCGCGCTCGACCATGCAGACTCCTACAACAGGGAAAGAGATCTCATGGCGCTGGGTGCCGCCATCCAAAACATCCTGCTCTCGGCCGCGTCCCTGCACCTCGGTGCCTGCTGGCTGGGGGAGATCCTGAACAAAAAAGAGGAGGTCGCCCGGTTGCTCCGCTGGGACGCCGACCTCGAGATGGCCGCGGCCCTCGCGCTCGGCTATCCGAAGGCGAAGCCGGGCAAGGGCTCCCGCCGGCCCCTGCGAGAGCTGATCCTCCCGACCGACCTGGAACAGGTTTGATTTTAGAACGCCTTGTGTTATAATAAAATGCAACTAATTGATTGGTGACCGGACCGAGGCGCTTATGTTTATCGATCCCGATCTGGACAAGGATCTGGGAGATTTTCTGATAGAAAAGAACGTCGCCACGCCCGAGCAGATCGGGGAGACGCGTAAGGAACAGCGGCGCCTCGGCGGGTACCTCAGCGCACATCTCATCAAGCGCGGTATCCTCAAAGACTCGGCCTTCGCCACCTTCCTCACCTGCCACTACGGTTTCTCTTATCTGCCGCTCAAGGCGTACAACATCAGCGAAGCGGCCCTCAAGATCCTGGCGCCGGAGGCGATCCGCGACTACTGCGTCTTTCCCGTCGAAAAAAGCGAAAAACTCCTCTCCGTCACGATGGCCGACCCGCTGAACAAGGGGATCGTGGAGCTGTTGCGCCAGCTGACCAACAGCGAGATCATCGTCTTCATCAGCACCTATACGGAGGTCCGCGAGGCCATCAAGACGTACTTCGGAGAGGAGGAAGAACCCAACCATCTCGACCTCTTCCCTAATGACACGGTCCTGCGTGACGACCTGGTGACGCCGTTTATCTCGCACAGCCTCTATACCGGCACCAACCGCCGGCGCTACCGCCGGCTCTACCACGATCTGGAGCTGGATTACCACGTGTACCCGCACACCATCCGGACCACGACCAAGAACATCAGCATGAGCGGCGTGCTCTTTGAATCGAATATGGTCCTGCCCAAGGGGTCGCAGGTGGCGATCAAGCTACACCTGGACAAGATGAATTCCATCGTGGGCGTCGTAGACGTCACCCGGTGCGAGTCGAAAAAACTCTCCACGACCGTCTTCGGCGACGACAGTCATGTCTTCAACCTTTTCGAGGTCGGTGCCTCGTTCTGCTTTATGTCGAACGCCGACCAGCGTACCCTCGCGGGCTTCCTTAGAGAAAAACTCCTCATCTAATCCAATCCCTAATGGCAAAACGGGAACTCATCGTCATCGGCGACCGCGTTTTGATACGGCCTCAGGCGGATCAGGAAAAGACGACCGCCGGCCTTTACCTGCCCCAAGGGGTCTATGAGAAGGAGAAGGTCCAGGCCGGGACCATCGTCAAGGTCGGACCGGGATACCCCATCCCCGACCCCTTGGCGAACGATGTCGAGCCCTGGCAGACGCCAAAACACGAAAATCGCTACGTCCCCCTCCAGGTCAAGGAAGGGGATATGTGCATTTTCATGCGCAGCGCCGGCATCGAGATCGAGTACGACCAAGAGAAACTCATCGTCATCCCTCAATCCTCCATCCTGGTCGTCTTAAGAGAGGACGAGCCCCCAGCAACCAGCCTGTGACCCCTGCCGCAGACTCTTCCTTGAGCTCAAAAAAGCGTTGATTTCCGACAAGAGTCTATATATAATAATTGCCTATACTTAAGGCTAAGAAGGGCCCTTAGCTCAGTCGGTCAGAGCAGGTGACTCATAATCACTTGGTCCGGGGTTCGAATC
>CAZCSY010000112.1:0-4206 GCA_964501505.1 uncultured Planctomycetia bacterium | reverse complement strand
CGGGCGTAGTCCTTGAACATGCACGAATCCCACACGCGCAGCCGCGCCATGCGCTCCTCATCCTTCTGGTCATAAAGCAGGAAGCAGTGGCAGGTGGGACAAATGATGGTGCAGGCCCCGCACTCGACGCAGGCCCTGGCCTCTTCGTCCCACATCTTGGACTCAAAGTTACGTTCGATGATGCCGCCGAAGCGGTCCTGCAGGGGGACGTCTTCCCTTTTGATGTTCTCTTCGACCTGGGCCTTCACCCGGGCCCGCTGCCTCTGCCGGTCGCCCTCTTGCTCTCTCTTGGACTCCTGGAAGAGGCTCTTGTGCTTGGCGATGAGGGCGCGCCCCTTTTCAGAGGCCGCATCGACGAGGTAACCGCCGCGGACCGCAGAGAGGTTGATGTCGTAATTTTCCGTTGGAAAGGGGGTGACGCCGAGGGCGCAACAGAAACAGGTATCGAGGACGCAGGTACAGTCCGCGCTGATGATGAGGTTTTCTTGGCGGTTCTTGATGTAGAGGGGATCTTGGAAGTCGTGGTCCTGGAAAACGTGGTCCTGGACCTTAAAGCCTTTCAGATCGCAGGCTTTCACGCCGACGACGGCCAGAGGCTTGTCCTGGGCGTGGGGGACGTCGCGCCCGAAACCCTCTGCCACCTTTTCGCGGGCGCGGGTGAAGAAGGCCTTCAGCGGCTCGAAGGCGCGGACCTCCCCGATAACGACGTCGTCAAAGGAACCATCGTAACGCCGATAAAAGCGCTGGTCCCCCTTTTTGACGGGAATATAGACGCCGTAGCCATCCTGTAGAATATCCAGAAGTCTACGGAAGTTGCCGTCTGAAATATAAACCATTATAAGGTCGGGGACTTCGAAAGAAGAATTTCGGCAAACAAAGTTTACGCTATCGTAGCATAAATCGACGAAAAATCAATAAAAATTTCCTCCCCAAAAGGGCCTGGCTTTACCCCGCCCGGAGAATCCCAGGCTCCTCTCTAAGGAGGAAGGTGCCAGACCGCCGGGCTTTCGGTGCGGGGACTCGCTTGGCACCGGATAACAGGAAGCCGCCGACTCCCGTCGGGGAAGCTTCACTCGCTTCCGACGTACGATTGGACGCCGTGGGACTCCTTCTGGAAATGGCTGACGTTGTTCATGAAGTCCCGCACACACGCGCCTACCAGCGGATCGTAGGAACGGTTGTGCATGGCGCGCTGGATGCGGCCGGGCCTGGAGTAGAACTCCCGGAAGGCCCATGACCCCAGGTCCGCGAGCTGTGAGATGGACAGGTGGTTGGTCGGCATGATGGGTTGGTGGAAGTCCCACTGCCGGATCTTCTTGTTGAGGTCATCGATACAGATGACCCCTTTCCGGGAGAGCGCCTCCCAGATGGGCGACCCCGGGATGGGGGTGAGAAACTGCAGCGCGATGATGTCCGGGTCGATCTCATCGACGGCCGCAAAGCGCATCTTGATCTTCTCCTCGTCGTCCTCCTCAAAACCGATCATCCACGTGAGGACCGTCGCGATCCCCGCCTCGCGGAGCTTGGCCACCGTCTCCTTGACCTGCTCAACGGTGATCCCCTTCTTGAGCTTGCGCAGCTCGTCGTCGTCGGCGACCTCCAGGCCCACCAGGCACATGAAGCAGCCGGCCCGGCGCAGATCGGTGAAAAGGTCGATGTCGCGGATGAAATACGGCGCGCGGCCCAACGGCATCCACTTCATTTTGATGCCGCGGCTCAGGGCCTGCTCGATCGTCTCCTCCATGCGCTGACGCGACACGTTATAGGTATCGTCCATCATCACGATGGTGCGCGTGCCGAACTTGTCGTACAGGAGTTCCATCTCATCGACGACCTTGCGGGCCGACCGGAAGCGGTACTGCTTCAGATCCTGGTTGCCCCGCGGGTCGAACTGCCCCCACTCGTAACAAAAGGTGCAGGCCGCCGGGCAGCCTCGCGAATTCCACGTCTCGCTGTAATTCTTCCAGTAGGTGTGGCCGACGTACTGGTCCATGGGAAACAAATCATAGGCCGGCATCGGCAGGGCGTCAAGGTCCTGGATGAGCGGCCGATAGGGATTCAGGCTCACCTTCCCGTTGTTGCGCCAGCACAGCCCCCTGACGCCGGCGAGGGCCGGCCTGGGCTTGGCCAGCTCCCTGACGAGCTCGCTGAGCGTCTCCTCGGCCTCCCCCGCCAGACAGAAATCAACCTGCGGATTCTCCTGCATCGTGAACTCGGAGGCCGAGGCGTAGAAGATGCCGCCGACGACCGTCTTGATGTGCGGGAATTTTTCCTTCACCTTGCGCGCCGCCTCGTTGTAGATGAAGACGACGGCCAGACCCCCCGTCGTGTGCAGGATATCACCGACATAAACGATATCCGGCCGGCTCTCTCCGACGCGCTCGAGCATCTGGGCTTCGTCCAGGCCCCAGGCGCGGCAGTCCAGCGCCTCGATGATGAGTCCCGGGTTCTGCTGCCGGAGATACCCGGCGAGCTGCGCGTGGCCGATGTTGATCGCCTTGTGCGTGCCCCACGTGGCCCACGCGCCCAACGGCGGCTGCAAAAATAGTATCTTCATAATGGGCTCCTCCGATTTACCCGCTCCTGTTATTCTGTAAATCGCCCCGGCTCGTCCTCGCTCGCCTCACCGCGAGCCGGGGCGAGCAGCGACGAACACTATAACTTCACCTGCTTCAGGATCCTCTCCATGTTTCCGCCGAGGATGTTCTGTTTGTCCGTCTCGCTGACCGACAGGGCGTCCAGGAACCCGATCGACGCCGCGATGTCGCGCTTGGCGGGATAATCGCTGCCCCACAGGATGTGCTGGGCCCCGAAGAGCTCGAGCGACGAGATGTAGTTGGCCAGCGTCCGGTCCCCGCTCGTATCGACGTAGATCCGGCGCAGAAAGTTCGACGGCACGTCGCCGAGGTCCTTCACGAAATTGATGTTGCGCAGCATCCCGTACGTCGCGTCGTAGCGGTGCGCGATGAACGGCGTCACCCCGCCGAAGTACGCGAAGACCCACGTCAGGTCCGGGAAACGCTGGAAGATCTCGGCCATGAGGAGCTTGCCCACGCACATCGTCGTCTCAAAGACGTATTCGATAACGGGGGTCAACAGGGGATCATCGACCTCGGCCGATCCGATGGGCTGGATGATCTGCGGGTGGACAAAGATCGGGACGCGGTACTTCTGGGCCTGCTCATAGAGTTTCCAGTAGCGCTCGTCGTCGAGAAAGACCCCCTCGCAGCTCGTGGCCAGCGACACGCCCCGAAAGCCCAAATCCTGGGTGGCGCGCTTGAACTCATCGAGCATCGCCTTGGCGTCATCCACCGGCAGGATCGCCGCGCCGATGAAGCGCTCCGGCTGGAACTTCACAATGGCGGCCACGCGCTCGTTGTAAAGCATGGCGACCTTGCGTTGGGACCCCATGCGCCGGTAGGCGTCCGACGTCGGATAGCTCAGGACCGCCCTCGTGACGCCCGCCTTCTCCATCGCATCGACCTGCGCCTCGATGTTCCCCCAGGACTTGGAGAAGAAGTGCGCGTTGTTGATGATCTCTTCGGGCAGCCAGTGACAATGGGCGTCGATGATCATGCCTAGGCCCTTTCTTTATTCATTCGGTCCCAGCGCGACCGCGTCGATGATGAGCGCGCCCTTGGAGACGACGATCGGCTCGAACTGAAAGCTCTTGACCGGAAAGTCAAGCTTCCCGTCCACGTTGGCGTCCGGCGAGGGAGACCGACGACGACAACGGCCAAGACAACCCATAGGATCGGGATCTTTTTCATCTCATTCCTTCGGATGGTCCTGTTTTAACGGGATGACCGGCTTGGTCCACGGTGTCTGCTGGTTGATCACCGAGATCTCCAGGGGGCAGACGTTCGCGGGCACCTTCAGCGCGAAGACGGCCGCGTCACAGATCGCCTGGGGACTCATGAGCCGCGAGCGGTTCTGGGTGATGTCCTCGAGCTTACCCGTCAGCTCCGTGTCCGTCACCCCGGGCAAGAGCGACGTCACCTTGATGCCGTGGTCGCGCATCTCCCAAAAGAGACCCTTGCCCCACTTGCGCAGGGCCCACTTCAACGAGGTGTAGACGATAAAGTTCCTCGGCGGCGGATCGACCATCGTGGAGCCCGAGACCATGTTGATGACCGCACCTCCCTTGTTCTCGACGAAGTGGTTGATGAGAAGGCGCGTCAGCATCACGTAGCCGAAGAAGTTCGT
>CAZCSY010000111.1:0-4344 GCA_964501505.1 uncultured Planctomycetia bacterium | reverse complement strand
GACAAGCACATCGAGGTGATCATCCGCCAGATGCTCAAGAAGGTCAAGATCGAGGACGCGGGCGATACGGAGTTCCTCTCCGGCCAGCAGGTCGACCGCTGGCGCTTCCAGAAGGAGAACCAGCGCGTGATCAAAAAGGGCGGCAAGCCCGCTTCGGCGACACCGCTCCTGCTGGGAATCACCAAGGCGTCGCTGACGACGGAGAGCTTTATCTCCGCGGCGAGCTTCCAGGAGACGACAAAGGTCCTGACGGACGCGGCCGCCTCCGGGAAGTGCGACGAGCTTTTTGGCTTGAAAGAGAACGTGATCGTGGGGCACCTGATCCCCGCGGGGACGGGATTGAGCGCCTACCGGGAGTTTTCCATCGCCAGACCCGAGGGCGTCCTCCCGGACGAGGCCCATAAGGAGACCGTGCATGCCGACCATCCAGCAGCTGATTCGCAGTAATCGGTATCCCAAAAAGGAGAAGTCCAAGTCGCCCGCCCTGAGGAATTGTCCGCAGCGCCGCGGCGTCTGTCTCCAGGTAAAGACCATGACACCCAAGAAGCCCAATTCGGCCCTGCGCAAGATCGCGCGTGTGCGCCTGACGACGGGCATCGAAGTCACCTCCTACATCCCCGGCGAGGGGCACAACCTGCAGGAGCACTCGATCGTGCTCGTGCGGGGTGGCCGCGTCAAGGACCTGCCGGGCGTCCGCTACCACATCGTGCGCGGGACGCTGGACACCGCCGGGGTGGCCAACCGCAGGCGGTCACGCTCCAAGTACGGGGCGAAGAGGCCCAAGGAAGCAAAGAAGTGAGGATGAGATGAGACGGCGACAGGCATTTAAAAGACAGATCATCGCGGATCCCAAGTATAACAGCAAGATCGTGGCCAAGCTGATTAACATCCTGATGGTCAAGGGCAAGAAGTCCACGGCCGAGAACATCGTCTACAGCGCCTTCGACATCATCAAGGAGAAGATGAACGAGGAGGACCCGCTTAAGGTTTTCAACAAGGCGCTGGAAAACATCCGGCCGCGCCTGGAGGTCAAGCCCCGGCGCGTTGGGGGTGCGACGTATCAGATCCCCATCGAGGTGGCACACGAGCGCGGGGTATCGCTGGCGCTGCGCTGGATCAAGGACTTTTCGCGCGCTAAAAAGGGAAGACCCATGGAGGTGCGGCTGGCCGATGAGATCATGGCGGGCTTCCGGGGCGAGGGGGCCGCCATCAAGAAACGCGACGACACGCACAAGATGGCCGAGGCCAACAAGGCCTTCGCGCACTTCCGTTGGTGATGAAGACAAGGTCCCTGAAGGTATGGTCATAATGGCTGAGTCAACAAGGTTGGAAAAAATACGCAACATCGGGATCATTGCGCATATCGACGCCGGCAAGACGACGACGACCGAGCGCATGCTTTTCTACACGAAGAAGATCTATAAGCTCGGGGAGGTCCACGACGGGACGGCGACGATGGACTGGATGGTCCAGGAGCAGGAGCGCGGCATCACGATCACGTCCGCGAGCACGACCTGTTTCTGGCGCGACCTGCACATCAACATCATCGATACCCCGGGCCACGTGGATTTTACCGTCGAGGTGGAGCGGTCGTTGAAGGTATTGGACGGGGCGATCGTGGTCTTCTGCGCGGTGGCCGGCGTCCAGCCCCAGTCCGAGACGGTCTGGCGCCAGGCGGACAAGTACAATGTCCCGCGCCTGGCCTTCGTGAACAAGATGGACCGCGTCGGTGCCCATTTCGATAATGTCCTTGGTGGGATGCGTCAGAAGCTGGGTGTGAACGCCGCGGCGGTCCAGCTGCCTGTGGGCGCCGAGGACAATTTTACCGGCATCATCGATATCGTGGAAGAGGTTTTTGTCGTGGCCAGGGACGAGATGGGCCAGGAGCGCGACATCCTGCCGGTTCCTGAGGAGCATAAAAAGAGGGTGGGGGAGGCGCGCCACGCGCTGGCCGAGAAGGTCGCCGAAGCCGACGACCGCCTGATGGATCTTTATATTCACAACAAGCCGATCTCCAAAGAGGAGTTGAAGGCGGCGGTCCGCCGGGCAACGGTAGCCAACAGGTTCGTCCCGGTCCTGTGCGGGGCGTCCCTGAAGAACAGGGGGATCCAACTGCTGCTCGACGCCGTCTGTGATTACCTGCCTTCACCGGCCGATATCGCGGCCGTCAAGGGCTTTGACCCTGAAACCGGCGAATACGAGGAGCGGGCGGTTCTGGAAGACGCGCCCTTCTGCGGTTTCTGTTTCAAGATTATGAGCGACCCGTACGTGGGGCGCCTGAACTTTGTACGTTTCTATTCGGGCCGCGTGAACGCAGGCGAGACCGTCTACAACGCGACCAAGCGCGAGAACGAGCGCGTCTCCAAGATCGTGCGGATGCACGCCAACAAGCAGGAGATGATCGACAGCGCGTCCTGCGGGGATATCGTGGCGCTGGTAGGCCTGAAGGACACGATGACGGGAGACACGCTGTGCACCGAAAAAGAGCCCATCATCCTCGAGGCGATCAAATTCCCCGAGCCGGTCGTGGACCTGGCGATCGAGACCAAGTCCAAGACCGACCAGGAGAAGCTGGCCCTGGCGCTGCGCAAGCTCCAGGACGAAGATCCGTCGTTCAAGGTGAGCTACAACACGGAGACCGCACAGACGATCATCTCGGGGATGGGCCAATTACATCTGGAGATTGCGGTGGACCGGATCCTGCGCGAGTTCACCGTCGAGGCCAAGGTCGGCCGTCCGCAGGTGGCATACCGCGAGTCCATCCGCAAGAAGCTCAGCGTCACCGGAAAATTCATCCAGCAGACCGGCGGCCGCGGCCAGTACGGCCACGTCGTGATCATCATGCAGCCGCAGGAGATGCCGGGCACGGGCATCACCTTTGAGGACACGCTCAAAGGCGGGGTCATCCCGCGCGAGTACCTGTCGTCCGTCAAGGAAGGGGTCGTCATGGCCGCCAAGTCCGGGATCCTGGGCAATTATCCTGTGACCGATGTCGCCGTGACGCTGATCGACGGTTCCTACCACGAGGTGGACTCCTCCGAGATCGCCTTCAAGATGGCCGCCTCGATGGCCTTCACCGAGGGGCTGCGCAAGGGCGATTCATTCTTGCTTGAGCCGATCATGGATATGGAGATCGTCGTGCCCGAGGAGTTCATGGGCACGGTCATCGGCGATTTCAATTCCCGCCGCGGCAAGCTCATCGCCATGGGGCAGCGCGGCAACGTGCGCGTCTTGCGCGGCCACGTTCCGCTTGCAGAAGTGTTCGATTATGCTAATATTATACGTTCCATGACACAGGGTCGCGCATCTTTTACAATGGAGCCCTTTTGTTATTCAGAGGTGCCTAACGATATATCTAACAAGATCTTGAGTTTCAAATAAGGGGAGGTGGCTCATGTCCAAAGAGAAGTTTGTGAGGACGAAACCGCACGTGAACATCGGGACGATCGGTCATGTCGATCACGGCAAGACGACCCTGACGTCCGCGATCACCCTGATCCTGGCCAAGAAGGGTTTGGCCGAGGCGCGTTCGTACGACTCCATCGATAACGCCCCGGAAGAGAAGGAGCGCGGCGTTACGATCAACATCGCGCACGTCGAGTACCAGACCCAGACGCGCCACTACGCGCACATCGACTGTCCGGGCCACGCCGACTACATCAAGAACATGATCACCGGTGCCGCCCAGATGGACGGGGCGGTCCTGGTCGTGTCGGCTGCGGACGGCCCGATGCCCCAGACCCGCGAGCACATCCTCCTGGCCCGCCAGGTGAACGTGCCGGCCATCGTGGTCTTCATGAACAAGACCGACATGGTCCAGGATAAGGAGTTGATCGACTTAGTCGAGATGGAGGTTCGGGATCTCCTGAACAAGTACAATTTTCCCGGCGACAAGACGCCCATCATCAAGGGCAGCGCCACGGAGGCGATGAGCTGCTCCTGTGCCAAGGAAGACTGTCCGAAGTGCGCGCCGATCTTCGAACTGATGAAGGCGGTCGACGAGTTCGTCCCGATGCCCAAGCGTGAGCTCGACAAGCCGTTTTTGATGGCCGTCGAGGACGTCTTCACGATCTCCGGCCGCGGCACCGTCGGCACGGGCCGCATCGAGCGCGGCAAGATCAAACTCAACGATACCGTCGATATCGTCGGCATGCGCGATGCGGTCGGCAAGACCGTCGTGACCGGCGTCGAGATGTTCCGTAAACTCCTCGACGATGGCCAGGCGGGCGACAACGTGGGGCTCCTCCTGCGCGGCGTGGACAAGGAGTCTCTCGAGCGCGGCATGGTGTTGGCCGCCCCGGGTTCCATCACCCCGCACAAGAAGTTCAAGGCGCAGGTCTACAT
>CAZCSY010000110.1:0-4442 GCA_964501505.1 uncultured Planctomycetia bacterium | reverse complement strand
ACGATGGTCGCGCGGTAACGGCCCCGGAAGAGGTGCCCCTGGCGGTTGTACTTCTTGTTGTAATACTTGGTGTAGGCAGACGTCAGATTGTGCATGACATCGGAAAGCGTTCCGCCCCCCTTGGGGATCTCAAGCAAGAGGTGCGCATGAGTCGGCAGGAGGACAAAGGCAAAGAGACGCGCCCCGTGCTGGGCCTTATACCTGGCCAGCAGTTCCAGATAAGCCGCGTAATCCTCGGCATCGCCAAAGAGGCCCTGGCCCTGGATGGCCCGGGTGGTGATGTAGTAGAGCGCGCCTTCTATGTTGATTCGCGGAGCTCTCGGCATTTCGCCTTCTCCTTATCCTGATTTCTTCCTTCTTATCAATCCTGCCTGGCACTTTCGTCACATTTTTTCTTTCGTGCCTGGCACCTTGCTCGAATAACAAAAAAAGCCTCAGGCAAAATACCTGAGACTAAGAAACTAAATAGCAGTTTCGGCAGCCCAACCGCCCCCATTTATTTCCGGGCTTGTGGCTTTGCGTCCCCAGGTTACCCTGCCCGCGTTTCCGCGGTTCTGCAAAATGCAGAGGTTTGCCTTTTCGATCCTACTCCAATCTGTCACTAAGAATATAACATTTTTTTTGTGTTTTTTCAATGTTTTATCACTTCCTCGCCCAATCATGAAAAAACATATTGTAACACTTTGCGGCGCAAAGTGTTACAATGCAAAAAATGAAATCAGGACAGGTGCTAATTATTCGCTGTCTATTTTTTGCCTATTTCTTCAAAAGGCTCAGCGCGATCGACAACAAGAAACAGACGCCGGCGAATTGAAGCATCGCCTCGGCTTCAAGACCGACCGGCGGCACCGGCAGCACCAATAGACGCGAAACAATCGCCACCCCAATGCTGACGATCCCTACCGCAATGACAATCCTGTTCACTTTCATTTTCACCTCCGTTTTACCCGCTACTGTTATCCCGCCAAAGGTCCCGTGGCGCCTCTGTTCCTGCGACACGGGATAAAACGCCCCGGCTCGCCCGCTCTTACCTTCCCGCAGAATGCTCCGGCTCACCGATGTTTTCCTTCCCGTGAGCCGGGGCGAGCCGCAGCGAACCCGGCAGCTACCCCTATATCCCCAACCTCTCGTGCACTTGCTGTTCTCTGTGCAGCCGCCGGCCCAACACCATCAGGACACCGACCAAAAAGAACGTGATGCCGCTTTGAAGGACCATGAAAAAGCCGAATATCCAGTTGTTAGCATCAGAAATGATGAGCGCGTTGATGCCCATGGAGATGCTGATCGCAAGGATGAAAAAGATGGCACCGCGCGACCCCAGGCCCAGGTCCATCAAATAATGGTGAAAGTGGTCCCGGCCCGCGTACTCGAGCCACTGGACGAGGGTGCGCGTCTTGCGCTCCCGGAACCGCATTACCGTGGTGAAGGTCATATCGAAAATCGGCACGCCCAGGATGAGGATGGGTACGACGATCCCGATGAGGTTCTCGCTCGCCCAATTCCCTGTCAGGGCAAGGCCGGCCATGGTGAAGCCGATAAACATGCTCCCCGCATCCCCCAAGAACATCTTGCCCCGCAGGAAGTTGTGCGGAAGGAAGCCCGCGCACGCGCCCATGACCGCTGCGGGAAGAAAAATGAGATCCACCTGGCCCGTGCCGAGTAAGATCATGAAGAAGAAAAACGCGGTGACCACCGCCAGCCCTCCGCAGAGCCCGTCGACCCCGTCCAGATAATTGAAGGCGTTGGTAATCCCCAGGATCCAGAAAAGCGTGATGAGGATCTCAAGGAACTGCCCCCACCACACGTTGGGCAGGAAGCTGATGCGCAGCCCGCTGAAGATGAGAATGCCGGCTGCCAGGAATTGGACGGCGAGACGCGCACGCGCCGAAATCTCCTTCTTGTCGTCGAAGAGGCTGACCAGGAATATCAGCGTCGAGGCCAGGAAGAGCGCCTGGTGGGATTTCATGTAGAGGGGCACGACAAAAGAACCCGCAACTACTCCGAGATACACGGCCGCCCCGCCGAGGAGCGGGACCGGTGCCTGCTGGAGCTTGCGCACAGCCGGCGCATCGACCATGCCGCAACGCACGGCCAGGACCCGGAATACCGGGGCCGCCCCAAAAGCCACCAAAAGAGCCACCAGAAAAGACGTCAGGGTCATATCGTTCTCAGGATCCTCAGCGCCTTAAACCCCTCGGCGTACTTCACCCGGCCCTGATACCCCCGGAAGATAGCGCAGGACTTGGCGCTCTCGAGAATACTCAGGTTCCTGACACGGGTGCGGTGCATCTGGGAACAGTGGATCTTAAGCAGTTTCATCTTCCTGTCCATGACTGAACTGATGTCGACAAACACATCCGGCTCGAAATTTTGCGTCGTGGGCACCTCGTAATAAAGGACCTCCCGGATATAGCGTGAGGCCGAAAGCGCCGCGTGCGCCAGCGCCCGGTGGTCCTGGTGGACGTCGGCGAGATAGTTGAAGAAAACGATCTGGGGCCGGACCTCTCTGAGCACTTCTTCTATCAACGTGATGACGCGCCGGTCCCGCGGGACCTCGGTATCCTCGAAAGCCCCCCAGTAGACCTTTTTAACCCTCATGTAGCGGGCCGCCTTCTCCTGTTCGCACTGACGCCTCTCGGGGGTCCCCCCGACCCCGCCGGCCGTCAGCACCAGCAAATGGACCCGGTGCCTTTTTTGGACGTAGCGCATGAGCGTCCCGCCGCACCCGAACTCAATGTCATCCGGATGGGCGCCTATTGCCAGAATATTCATCGCTTAGCTCTCCTCATAATATTCTTGGATCACCAGCTGTCAAACCCCCAGACTCGCGACGACGTCCTCGGCGATCTGCTGGTCGATGCGTGTCACCTCGTTGTTGAAGGCCGACAGAAGGCACATGTCGCAGATCTGGTTGATGCGCCGCGGGATGCCGCCCGAGTTCTCAAAGATGGAGGCGAGGGCTTCGTCGGTGAAGACGTCCGCCTGCCGGCTGCCTGCGATCTTCATGCGGTGCACGATGTAGTTGCCGGTGTCGTGGTGGTCGAACGGCGCCAGGTGGTAGCCCAGGGCGATGCGCTGGGCAAAAGGTTTGTGCTTACGCACCCTCTCCATGAGCTCAGACTGCCCCATCAGGATGAGTGTCAGGAGGAACTTCTCCTCCGTCTGGAAGTTCAGCAAGAGACGCAGCTCCTCGAAGATCTCGTCATCGCGGATCATGTGGGCCTCGTCGATAATGACGAGCGTCTCCCGGCCGTCCCGGCTGTTGTTGACGAGGACCTCTTCGATGCGCTGAAGAAAGGTATCGGCGGACATCTCGTTGAGCCGCTCCGAGAGGTCGGTCACGCCGAGCTGACGTGCGATGGCGCGCAGGAACTCGACGCTCTTCAAGTACGGATTCGTGATGAAGGCGATGCGGAAGACGTTTTTGTTGAGTTTATCGAGGAGCGCGCGGCCCAGCATCGTCTTGCCGCAGCCGAAGATACCCGTCAGCATCGCCGCGCCCTTGCGCTGCTCGACGACATATAGGAGACGAAAGAGCGCCTCCTCGTGTTCCTTGGAGTAATAAAGGAACTTCGGATTGGGCGTGTTCTCAAAAGGCTTTTCTTTCAATCCCCAGTGTTCTTCATACATGCGCTTTGCCTCCCGTTGCGATCGCGCCGCTCCGGGGCCCCATATTGAACAACAGGTCGACGGCGCTCAGGAAAGGAACGAAATCCTCGTCGGCCTTCATGAAAAGCTGCGGATACCGCGGATGCGCGTAGTCCTGATAGACGAGGCGTCGTCCGGCCTCCTTCAATAACCCTTCGTCAAGATAATCCCGGCCGCCGGCGCCGGACAGGTACGTGTCGGCCTCAAGCGCGCGCCCGATGTCCGCGATGCGCTGTGTCGCGGTGCCCGTGACGGACAACTCGGACTCCAAGAGCGTACGCGTCGTTATGCCGAACTCTTTGCAGAAAAACCGGATCACGGCGACGTTGAGATCCATGAGTTTCTTCCATCGCTGTGCATAAAGAGATTCAAAAAATTTTATCGTGGCGCCGAAAAAGGGCGCCCTGCCGTACCAGGCCTTCAGGCTCTTAAGATGTTCCTCCGGCCACGCGCGGGTGTTGTCGATGCGTACATCCCGGACCAGCTGGCCTTGTTCTGTATGGACCGGCACGGTCAGCCACATCGTGCCATCCTTGGTGCGGATACGATTCCTGTTCTGAAACTCCCGGTGCTTGTACTGGACGTTGTCCAGAAACACAAAGACATCACAGCGGGCCAGCTTGTCAAAGAAACCGAGCCAAGGCAGATACTGAGGCTGATGCGCCGCATAAATCATTTTATATTATAATACCACAACTCTTTCAAAATCAAGCAGATAAAATATAATTCTTCAGGTCCCCTTTGGCTCGAGGAATATGGGGTTCGTGGCGATGATCTGGGGGCCCCTCTTGATC
>CAZCSY010000109.1:0-4502 GCA_964501505.1 uncultured Planctomycetia bacterium | reverse complement strand
ATCGCCCACAGCGCGCCGTCGGAGTCCACCCGCATCCAGGCGATGTCGTCGCCGATGGTCCAGATCTTGTAACCCTTGACCTTCAATCCTTCCGGCGGCACGAGCATGGCGAGGTTCGTCTTGCCGCAGGCGCTGGGAAAGGCCGCGGCAATATACTCGATATGACCGTTGGGCTCTTCGATCCCCATGATGAGCATGTGCTCGGCCATCCATCCTTCGCGCCGCGCGAGGTGGCTCGCGATGCGCAGCGACAGGCACTTCTTGCCCAGCAAGACGTTGCCGCCGTAGCCCGAGCCGACGCTCCAGATGGCGTTGTCTTCGGGAAAGTGCAGGATGAGACGCTTGCTGATATCCAGGTCCGCCTTCGAGTGCAGGCACTTCGTGAACTCACCCGTAGTCCCAAGCTGTTCGAGAACCTTGGTGCCGATACGGGTCATGATCCGCATGTTCAACACGACGTAGATACTGTCGGTCAGCTCCACCCCAATCTTACTGAAGGGCGATCCGACCGGACCCATGGAAAAAGGTATGACGTACATCGTGCGGCCGCGCATGGCCCCGCGAAAATATCCGCCGGCCTTGCGATACGCCTCTCGGGGGGCCATCCAGTTGTTCGTCGGGCCTGCGTCCTCCTTGCGGCGCGAACAGATAAAAGTCAAGTTTTCCGTGCGCGCCACGTCGTTGACGGCCGTGCGGTGGTAGAGACAACCGGGCAACTTCTCTTGATTCAGGCGGATCATCTCGCCCGTCGATACCGCCTCGTCCTCAAGGCGATTCTTCTCTTCCAGCGAGCCGTCGAGCCAGACGACGCGGTCCGGCTGACACAGGGCCGCCATCTGGGCGACCCACTTTTTCAGACTCGCGTGCTTCACGCGCTCGGCGTTAAAGAAACGTTGCCCTGTCATTTTTTCTCCTTGCGATACGCTTCCTTCAGCACGGCCCACGTCTTGGGGCCGACCCTACCATCGACCTTCAGGTCGTGCTCTTCCTGAAACTTCTCGATGGCGGCCAGGGTCTTGGGGCCGATCTTGCCGTCGATGGCCCCGTCGTAGAGCCCGACATTCCTGAGGGCTGTCTGGATGGCCTTCTCGTTCGGGACGTCGGGCACCGGCTCAGGCTCAGGGAGCGGCTCTCGGGAAACGGCCGCGCCTTCCGAAAGAAGACGCACCTCTTGGTTCACCACCAGATCGTTTTCAGGCGGCCGGACACCCTCCCCCTCGGGGACCGCCTCGGCCTCGTGCGCCAAGAGCCGGTCCGCGGCAGCGAGATCAAAGTCTTCGGCATTCGCTTCCTGCCGGGCCCGCGTCACGGGCGTCGGCCCGCAC
Source organism: uncultured Planctomycetia bacterium (assembly GCA_964501505.1). Lineage (GTDB taxonomy): Bacteria > Omnitrophota > Gorgyraeia > Velamenicoccales > Velamenicoccaceae > CAZCSY01. The sequence continues at coordinate 3,177 of CAZCSY010000109.1, read as the reverse complement.
CCGGTCATCACGGCTACCGTCACGCAGAGGCCCATCCAAAAAACCTTCATGGAAATTCCTTGGGGCAACCCCGGAAAACATCTCTGGGCTCGCCGCCTATCGCGCTTCGGGCCTGCCCCGGCCATGAGGGAAACTTTGCCGGGACAGACCGAACTCCTCTGTCGAGACAGGATAGCAAATCTCAAAAGACGCTCACAGATATTTAAAGAGCTTCTCTTTCGTGTTGCGGCCGGCGATGCCGTCCACCTTTAGGCTCATGTCGTCCTGAAACTTCCGGAGGGCGGTCCGCGTCTTGGGTCCGATCTTTCCGTCGATGACCCCGTCGTAATACCCCGCATTCTTCAGGGCCCGCTGGATATCCTTGGGGGTCATCTGTGAGGCAGAACCGACGGTCGCGGGCCTATCCTCGCTGAGTATCGCATCGAAGGAGGGGGCGCTCGACGGCGTGGCCTCCACGTTCACGTCCGCCTCCACCACGGCCAGACGGTTCTCCAGCGCCTGCACGCGGTTCTCCAGCGCCATCGCGCTCGACGGAGAAGAGGTCGTGGCGCAACCCTGGAGGAACGCAATCCCCAACACCAGCACTACAAAAAGTCTTGCCATAAACCCTCCTTTACCCGCTACACCCATCCCTTAAGGATTCTTTGAAAAAATCGTTGTATCCATATATAGCACAATCGCCCCAAAAGTCAACGCCGTGCTGGAAAAAACAGAGGGAAGGAAAAGAGGGCTTGGGGATCCCGGAGAGAGGCGACCGGCTAAAAGGCCAGCCTCAGGAAGTGCTCGACCAGGATGGGATCGAACTGCCGGCCTGACTCTTTGCGGATGACGTCAAGGGCCGCCGCCTCGGTGAGGGGTTCGGACCGGTACGGCCGCGGGGTGCTCAAGGCCTCATAGGTCTCCGAAAGGAGGATCATGCGCGCGCCCAACGGAATGTCCTCCGCCTTAAGGCCGCGCGGATACCCCAGCCCGTCGTAGCGTTCATGGTGGCAGAGGATGATGCGGCACAGGGGTTCCAAAAAAGAAATCTCCCGAATCATCCGGGCGCTCTGCAACGGATGTTCCCGGATGCGGGAACGCTCCTCGTCCGTCAACGGCTGGGTCTTCGTCAGGACGTGGAGCGGCGTGCGCAGGAAACCAAGATACGACAGGGACGCGGCCTGTCCGGCCTGCCGGATCTCCTCCGCGGGCAGCTTGAGGCTCATCCCCAGCGCCTCGACGTCCTTGACGACGCGTTCTATGAAACCGTCCTGATATCCCAGGCGCTCTGCCGCCTGCCGGACCATGGGTTTGAGCGATTCGATGACGGCCTCTTCGTGGTGCACGTTGATCTCGTGCAACCGCCCCTGAAACTTCCGGAAGGCGTCCAACCGCGCCGGCCGCGGGTCCTCGGCCCCTTGGGTCCCCAGGCCCTTTTTCCTGTAAACGGTGATGCGGTTGTGGCCGCGCGCCTTGCTGCGGTACATGGCCTGGTCCGCCGCGTCCAAAAGCGATTGCACGTCGTTCTTGGCAACCTCCGGAAAAGAGACGACCCCGACGCTGAGCGACACGGACATCTTGCGCGAGGCATCGCCCATGGGCGTCGCCTTGACCATCCGGACGACCTTGCGCGCCACGGCCACGGCGCCCTCGAGGCGCGTGTCGGGCAAGAAGAGCACGAATTCGTCCCCGCCATAACGCACGACGACGTCGGTCGAACGGACCGCGTCTTTCAGAAGACGCACCAATTCCCCCAAAATGCAATCCCCGAAGACGTGGCCGTAGGTGTCGTTGATCGTCTTGAAGAAATCGATATCGAGCAGGATCACGGAGAAGGGCCGATCGTAACGCTGGGACCGTTTTATCTCTTCGGTGAGACGCTCGTTCAGGTAGCGCGCGTTATAGACGCCCGTGCGACCGTCGCGTAGCGACAGGCTGTTCAGGGACTCGTTGAGCGCCCGCAGCGTCATGTTGGCGTCCCGCAGCTTCATGGAGACGAGCTTCGTCTCGCTGATATTGGAGATAAAACACAAGGAGTGCGGCGGCTGGGATCCGAAGACGAGCGGGATGCTCGAGGCCAGCGTGTACAAGGGCGTTGCGTCCCGACGGATAAACGTGATTTCGCGCGCCCGGCGGATGAGTTTGATCGAAGCGAGGTAGATGCGCTGGTCCGGCACGATAAAATCGGTCAAGGGACGGTTGAGCATCTCCGTCTCGGCGTAGCCCAAGAGACGCAGGAAGCTGCGGTTGACGAACTCGATCGTGTTGTCGAGGCGCACCTCCGCGATGCCTTCGACGGCGTGCTCCATGATCGCGTGGATCTTCTTGTGATAATACTCGAGACGCTCCTCGGCCTTCTTGCGGGCGCTGATATCCCGCAAGATCTCGATGCGTCCGCCCTGCAGCGCGCCCTGGACGATCGGATAACTCCAGTGTTCGACCGTGAAGGTCGCCTCGGAGCCCATGGGGCACAGCACGCACTCCAGGCAGGCCATCGGCTGCTGGGCCTCGAAGGCCTTAAAAAGCTCAACGAGGAACTTTTCTTTATCCTCGAATAAGGGAGAAAGACGCGCCTGAAAGATCTGCCGCGCGTCCATGCCGATGATGGCCGTCTTGTCCATGCCGAGGTACTTCTGAACGCTGCTGCTCGCCCATCGGACCTTCGCGTCGCTGTCCAGGATCATGATGACCTGGTCGAGGGAGTCGATCCCGTCCTCGAGCATCGACTCGTACTTCTTCTCCAAGCGCTCCATCTCCATCAACCGCGTGTGATCCTTGAAGACCGACCGGACGCCGCAATACTTGCCGGCGCTGTCGAAGAAGGCCATCGCGTTCATCTCGCCCGTGATCTTGCCGCCATACTTGGTCAACAGGACGAAGTTATCGATCTGGATCTTGCCCTTTTTAAGGAACGTCCGGGTCCGGTCCAGGAAGTCTTCGCGCATCTCAGGGGCGATGATATCCCGCAGATGCATGCCGATCAGTTCTTTCTTGGTATACCCCAGGGAGTCCACGAGGTGCTTGTTGACGTAGATAAACTTGCCCTCCCGGTCCGCGATGCACATGAAATCGCTCGAGGCATCGAGAAGGACGCGGTACTTCTCGTCAATGAGCTGGTAGAGGATGCGGTAGACGAGCGGGAGATCCGGCTCTTCGAATTTGTGCCCCAGGTGCCACAGGTTATCGGGTTCCATCATG
>CAZCSY010000108.1:0-4594 GCA_964501505.1 uncultured Planctomycetia bacterium | reverse complement strand
GTGGACCCGATGGAGTGCGTGGCCATGGGCGCGGCGATCCAGGCCGCCATCATCAAGGGCGAGATCAAGGACGTGCTCCTGTTGGACGTGACGCCTCTTTCGCTCGGCATCGAGACGCTCGGCGGCGTCTTCACGAAGCTGATCGAACGCAACACGACCATCCCGACGAAGAAGAGCCAGATCTTTTCCACGGCTGCGGATAACCAGCCGGCCGTGACGGTCCGGGTCCTCCAGGGCGAGCGCAAGATGGCCCAAGACAATACGCAACTCGGCCTCTTCGAGCTTTCCGGCATCCCGCCGGCGCCCCGCGGCCTGCCGCAGATCGAGGTAACCTTCGACATTGATGCCAACGGCATCGTCCACGTCGGCGCCAAGGACCTGGGCACCGGCAAGGAACAGTCCATCCGCATCACGGCGCCCACGAAGCTCAATAAGGGCGAGATCGAGAAGATGGTCAAGGAGGCCGAGAAGTTCGCGGCCGATGACGAGAGACGCAAGGCCGAGGTGGAGGTCCGCAACCAGGCCGATACCCTGATCTATTCGACCGAACGCTCGCTCAAGGAGTACGGCGACAAGTTGAGCGAAGAGGAGAAAAAGAAGATCGCCTCGAAGATCGATGACCTGCGCGAGGCGCTCAAGGGAAAGGACACCGACAAGGTCAAGAAGGCGTCCGAAGAGCTGACCCAGGCGTCCCACAAGCTCGCCGAGGCGATCTACAAGCAGACGACCGCCCAGAAGGGTCAGGCCGGTCCGCAAGCCGCGCCGGGTGGCGGGCCGCAAGACACGGCCGAGCCGAAGCAGGAAAAGAAGGACGAGGATATCATCGACGCCGAGTACAAAGACGAAGGCAAAGGAGACTAAGGGTCGGACTTTTGGTCTCACGGAGCGATAGCTTTATCCCGACGCTCCAAAACCGCTGCCTTTGGATGACCTTAATGTCCCATTCCAGATTCCTCTTGTTTGAACGATGAGATCATGACGACGAGCCGCGACTACTACGAGATCCTGGGCGTGGACCGCAAGGCCACGGTAGACGAGATCAAGAAGGCCTACCGGAAGATGGCCATGAGGTACCACCCGGATCGCGTGGAGCCGGACCGGAAGAAGGAGGCCGAAGAGAGGTTTAAGGAGATTTCCGAGGCCTACGCGGTCCTCTCGGACGAGAAGAAGCGAGGTCTCTACGACCAGTACGGCCACGCCGGTATCGACCAGCGTTATTCCACCGAGGACATCTTCCGCGGCGCCGACTTCTCGGGCATCTTTGAGGAGATCTTCGGCGGAGGGGGCGGTTTCAGGGGAGGCGGTTTCGAGGGAGGCGGTTTCGGGGGCTCGATCTTCGAGACGCTCTTCGGCGGTGATATCTTCGGCGGCCAGCGGCCGCGCCGGGGCCGCGACCTCCAGATTCAGACAGAGCTGACCCTGGAAGAGGCCGCGGCCGGGATAGAGAAAACCTTTACGATCAACCGTCTTGAGATCTGTTCGGTGTGCAACGGTTCCGGGGCCAAGCCGGGCAGCAAACGCACGACGTGTCCGCGCTGCCGGGGCGCGGGCCAGACGACGGTCGCCCAGGGCTTTTTTCACCTCTCCCAGACCTGCCCCAAGTGCGGGGGCGAGGGGCAGATCATTACGACACCGTGCCTCAAGTGCGCGGGCCAGGGCCGGATAAAGATCCCCAAGAAGATTTCGGTCACGATCCCTGCCGGCGTCGATACGGGCTCGCAGTTGCGGATCCGGGGAGAGGGCGAAGCGGCGCAGGCCGGCCGGGGAGACCTGTTTGTCGTCATCCATGTTCGGCCGCACCATCTCTTTGAGCGTCACGGCAACGATTTGCTGTGCGATGTTCACGTGGATATCACACAGGCGGCCCTGGGAAGTGAGATTCAGGTGCCGACCCTGAACGGGAACGTCAAGATGAAGGTCCCGGCCGGTACGCAGTCGGGCAGGACGTTGCGTCTGCGTGAAAGGGGACTGCCGGACGTGCGCACGCGCCGGCGCGGGGACGAGCTTGTACGCGTGATCGTCGATATCCCGACTGGCCTGAGCGTCAAGGAGCGCCAGCTCCTGGAGGAGCTGGCCCGTCTGCGCGGCGTCAAAGCCGGATAAAGGGGAGGGTGGACTTTTGCTCTCACGCACCCTGGCCCCTGGTCCTTTGAGCGTAGGAAATCCGGCGAGGGCGCATAACAGATATAGAATTGAGGAGTTTAGGAATGCCGACATACGAATACGAATGTAAGGCCTGCGGGCACCGGTTCGAGAAGAGGCAGCCTATCACCGCCGTCCCTCTCAAGGTGTGCCCGGAGTGCTCCAAGAAGAAGGTGATCCGGCTGATCGGCTCTGGGGCTGGGTTGATCTTCAAGGGGTCCGGATTTTACGCCACGGACTACCGCAAGGGGGGTGCGCCGGAGGCACCCGCCTGTCCGGCCGCCAAAGATAAGCCGGGATGCGCCGGCTGTCCGAAAAATCCTTCCTGATGCCTGCGCGCAAGGTCTTCTTTTTCTGGGGACCTGTAGGAGCCTATGCGGCGCTCATCTATTTCCTGTCTTGCCTCCAACTCGGGGTGATCCCCGAGATATTCCCCGACAGTGACAAGGTATTTCATCTTCTGGAGTATCTGCCGCTTGGTTTCCTGACCATGCGGGCCGTGCGGGCCCACCTGGGCTGCCGGTGGCTTGGCGCTTTACTGGTGTCTTTTTTTATGGTATCCTTATATGCTCTAAGTGATGAGTTCCACCAGCTTTTCGTTCCAGGTCGGACCTTTTCGCTCTGGGACTGGGGGGCCGACCTGACCGGGGCGGCAGCTGGCATACTGCTCTGCTATGGCAAAAATCGAAGCCTTTCGCAGCCTTCACTATAATCCCGACCAGATTACTGACGTCTCCCTAGTTGTCGCCCCGCCTTACGACGTGATTGACGCCCGGGCGCAGGAGGCGCTTTATCAGAAGCACCCCTATAACTTTGTCCGTCTCATCCTGGGAAAGGAGCTCGGCGCAGACACCGCCGCGGAGAACCGCTACACCCGTGCCGCCGCCTATTTTGACGAGTGGCAGCGTCGCGACATCCTCACCCAGGACGATAAGCCCGCGCTCTACGTTACCGAGCAGAAGTTTTCGGTCAGCGGCCGGTCCTTGCGCCGGCTGGGCTTCATCGCTTTGATGCGGTTGGATGAGGAGGGCGATAAGATGACGGTCTATCCCCACGAACAGACCCATACCGCGCCCAAGGAGGACCGTCTGTGCCTGATCCGTCAGGTCGAGGCGAACCTGAGTCCGGTCTTCACGGTTTTCTCCGACCCACAAAAGACCGTGCGTCGCCTGCTGGACCGCGTCGCACGCGACAAAGAGCCGTTTTTTTCGGTTCGCGACGCCGAGGGGGTCGATAATCGGCTGTGGCGCGTCACTGATCCGGTTGTGATCGCCAAGGTCAAGAAGAACCTGAGTGGCAAAGAGGTCTTTATCGCCGATGGTCACCATCGGTATGAGGTCGCGCGTCTCTTCCGGGAGGAGAAGCGTCGGGAAGGCGGCCCCGCCTTCAAGGACTCCTACAATTCTATTATGACCTATTTCACGGCGCTTGAGGACGAGGGGATCTGTATCCTGCCGACCCACCGGCTCGTGGAAAAGGCAGATTTTACCTTGGAGACTCTCAAACCGGCCTTTGACGTGGAAAAGCGCGCCGACGGCCAAGACCTGGTCTCGGCCATGCGCCAGGCAGGAGAGGGCGAGTTCCTCTTTGGCGTCTATCGAGACAAGGGGCATTCTTTATTGAGGCTGACGGACCCCAAGCTGCCGCAGCGGCTCCTGCCGGAGGCCTCAGATGACTACCGCGGCCTGGACGTGGCACTCCTGCATAAGATCGTTTTCGACCACTTCTTGAAGATATCCCTGGCTCAAGTCCGTTACGAGGTCCACGTGGGTCGGGCTGTTGAAGCGGTGGACCAGGGCCGCGCGAGCGCGCTCTTTCTCTTGAATCCGACGCGCATGGAACAGATCCGGGCGGTCGCCCTCGGCGGCGGGGCCATGCCCCAGAAGTCTACCTACTTTTATCCCAAGGTTTTGAGCGGCCTGGCGGTGCACAAGTTTTAGGTAAGAGGACATGGCTCTCTTCGGCAAACCCAAATATACGATCGTCAAGATCCGCAAGCGCGAGATCCCGGAGGGATTGTGGACCAAGTGCCCGGTGTGCGGCGAGCCGCTTTATAAGAAGACGCTCGAGGAGAATCTCCTGGTCTGCCCGAAGTGCCAGCACCACTTCACCATGACGGCGCTCGAGCGTCTGCAGATGATCGTGGATGAAGACACCTTTAAGGAGGACGATGCGTACCTCACGAGCGTTGATCCCCTCGAGTTCAAGGGGCTCAAGTCTTATAAGCAGAAGATCGCCGAAGACCAGAAGGCGACGACGCTGCGCGAGGCCGTGATGACCGGCGAGGGCGAGATCTTCGGCAAGAGGGCCGTTGTGGCGGTGACCGACTCGCGGTTTATCATGGGATCCATGGGCTCGGTCGTGGGGGAGAAGGTGACGCGGGCCATCGAGAAGTCGATCCGCAAGAAGCTGCCGCTCGTGATCGTCTCGGGCTCCGGCGGCGGGGCCCGCA
>CAZCSY010000107.1:0-4609 GCA_964501505.1 uncultured Planctomycetia bacterium | reverse complement strand
CCGGATCCGGCGCATCTACTCCAACCCGCAGGTCTTCGGCCAGTGCCGCCTGTGGATCGAATCAAACCTGCCCAAGGCCGATCTCGTCGAGGTCTCCAGCACCACGCGGGCCGCGCAGATCGCCTCCAAGGAGAAGAACGCGGCCTGCATCGCGTCGCTTCTGGCCGCCAAGGAGTACGGCCTCAAGGTCATCGCGCGGGACATCGAGGATAACCCGCACAACATCACGAAGTTCCTCGTGATCGGCAAGTTCGAATCCGAGCCAACGGGCGTAGACAAGACCTCGATCATGTTCTCGATCAAGGACCGTGTCGGCGCCCTGCACGACATGCTGATGCCTTTCAAGAAACACGGCATCAACCTGACCAAGATCGAATCCCGGCCGTCCAAACGCCGGGCCTGGGACTACTTCTTCTTCGTGGATCTCCTGGGCCACCGCGCACAGAAAGGCATCCAGCAAGCCCTGGCGGAGTTGGAAGAAAAGTGCAAATTCCTGAAGGTACTGGGCTCTTACCCCGTGACGGAGTAAGGAGGAGGCCTGCCAGAGGGAGATATCTTTTCCAGGCAGACAATTCGGAAAAGATATCTCCCTCTAGCGGACCAAGCGCCATCATGGTACGCATACGTAAAGACATCAACGCGATCCAGGCCTACGTGCCGGGCAAGCCCATCGAAGAGGTCCGCCGGGAACTGGGCCTCCGGGACATCGTGAAGCTCGCCTCCAACGAGAACGCCGTCGGCCCAAGCCCCAAGGCGCTGGCGGCCATCAAGAAGGCCTGCGCCCAGCTTCATCGCTATCCCGAAGGCGGCTGCCCCGTCCTCAAAAAGAAACTGGCAGGCCGGCTCGGCGTCTCTGAAAAGAAGATCCTCTTCGGCAACGGTTCGGACGAACTGATCGATATCATCCTGAAGACCCTGCGCCAACCCAAGGCCAACATCCTTACGGCCGAGGTGACCTTCGTCGAATACAAGATCATCGGCCAGGTCAACGGCTTTCGCATCATCGAGGTACCGCTCTGTGACTTCACCTATGACCTCGCGGCGATGGCCCGGGCCGTCACCCCCAGGACAAGGGCCGTCTTCATCGCCAACCCCAACAACCCGACGGGCACGATGGTCTGTCGGGATGCGATCCTGAATTTTTTGAACAGGGTGAGACGCGACGTCCTCGTGGTCTTCGACGAGGCTTATGCCGAATACGTGACCTCGAAGGCGTATCCGGATGCACGCAGGCTGCTCAGGAGAAAGAATGTCGCGGTCCTGCGCACCTTCTCAAAGGCCTACGGATTGGCCGGATGCCGCATCGGCTACATGATCGCAGACCCCGCCTTCATCGCCGCGGCCGAGCGCGTGCGTCAACCGTTCAACGTCAGCAGCCTCGCGCAGGCGGGCGCCAGCGCGGCCCTGGATGACCGGGGATTTGTCGACAAAAACAGCCGCCTCGTCGAAAAAGAGAAAAAACGCCTGTACCGCGCGTTGAAAAGGCTGGGCGTCTGGTACAAGGAAAGCCAGACCAACTTCATCTTCGTGCGCTTTGCCACCGGCGCGCGCCGCATCTGCCGCGCGCTTCTTGAAAAAGGGATCATCATCCGCGACATGGCCATGTATGACCTCGATCGCTATGCCCGCATCACCGTCGGCACGCGCACAGAGAACTCAAAACTGATCAGGGCCCTGAAAGGGACCCTGGAGGAGACCCCATGATCATCGTCTTACGGCCTGACGCGACACAGGCGGACATCGACCATATCATAGAACGCGCCCAGAAGCTCGGCCTCAAGCCCCACATCTCAAAAGGAACGAAGAGAACGATCGTCGGTCTCATCGGCCCCGAGGACGTCCTGCGGACCGTGCCGCTCGAGGTCTTCCCCGGCGTCGAAACCGTCATGCCGGTTCTGGCGCCTTACAAGCTCGTCTCCCGGGAATTCAAGAAAGAATCTTCACAGATCCCCATCACGGATCGCATCCAGATAGGGGGTAAAAAGATCATTCTTATCGCCGGCCCCTGCGCCATCGAAAGTGAAGAGAGGCTTTTGGAGATCGCGGAAGCGGTCAGGCCTGCCGGCGCCTGCGTGCTGCGCGGCGGGGCCTTCAAGCCGCGAACCTCCCCCTATGCCTTCCAGGGATTGGGCGAAGAGGGGCTCAAGATCCTCAAGCGTGTGAGCTCAAGGCTCGGCATGCCGACGGTGACCGAGGTGATGGACCCGCGCGACGTGGGACGCGTGGCCCAGTACGCGGACATCCTGCAGATCGGCGCCCGCAACATGCAAAACTTCAACCTCCTCAAAGAGGTGGGTCAGACCAAAAAACCGGTCCTTTTGAAACGAGGCCTGAGCTCAACCATCAAGGAATGGCTCATGTCCGCGGAGTACATCCTCTCCGAAGGCAATCCCAACGTCATCCTGTGCGAACGGGGCATCCGGACCTTCGAGACCGAGACGCGCAATACCTTCGACGTCAGCGCCATCCCCGTCGCCAAGCGACTCTCTCACCTGCCCGTCGTGGCCGACCCGAGCCATGCCTCCGGCAAATGGCAGTACGTGCCGGCTCTGGCCAAGGCCGCGGTGGCGGCCGGCGCCGACGGCCTCATCATCGAGACCCACACCAGACCCGAAGAAGCCATGTCCGACGGCGCGCAGTCGCTCCTGCCCGAGAGGCTGACCGAACTCATGCAGGAACTGCGCAAAATCGCGCAGGCCGTCGGAAGGGAGATCTGACATGAAGACCTACAACAAGGTGGCGATCCTCGGCGTGGGTCTCCTGGGCGGTTCTGTCGCCCTGGCCCTGAAGAAACGGAAACTCGCCAAAGAGGTCGTTGGCCACTTCCGCAACCCCAAAAAGATACGTCCGGCCGTCCGGCAGGCCATCATCGACCGGGGGACGACCGACCTCAAAGAGGCCGTGCGCGGGGCGGACATCGTCGTGGTGTCGACCCCGGTCAGCGACATTGAGCGTAAACTGGTCCTACTCAAAAAACTCGTTGACCAGCGTACGCTCATCACCGACACGGGCAGCACCAAGGTCCCTATCCTGCGTGCCGCCGGCAACCTGAACTTTGTCGGCGCCCATCCGCTGGCGGGATCCGAAGACAGCGGGGCCGGGGCGGCGCGGGCCGACCTCTTTCATGACAGCCTCTGTATCCTGACGCCCAAAAAGAAATCTGAGACATCAAAAAGGGCTGCGGCCTTCTGGAGCGCCCTGGGCTGCCGCGTCTTCACCATGAAGGCCGCACGCCACGACTTTATCCTGAGCCGCACCAGCCACCTGCCTCACCTGGCCGCCTACGCGCTCATGGCGACCCTCCCCCAAAGGGCGGCACCCTTTGCCGCTCGGGGCCTGAAAGACACGACGCGCATCGCCTTGTCGCCCGCGCCCTTGTGGGTCGATATCTTTCTTGCCAACCGCCGGGAAATCCTCAAGGCGCTCGTGTCCTACGAGCGCGCCCTCCATTGCCTCAAAAGCGTGATCCGTAACCGCCGCCGGCGCCGTCTTCTGTCTCTGCTGACGGCCAGCCAACGCAAACGACAATCCGTTCCGTGACATGAGCCCCCTCAAACCCATCGTGACAATAGACGGTCCGGCGGGCTCGGGAAAGAGCACCGTCGCCCGGCACGTAGCGCAACGGCTCGGCCTTTTTTACATAGACACCGGTGCCATGTACCGATGCCTGGCGCTCAAGGCCTGGCGCCTGGGCCTTGATCCGAAGGACGCGGCCGCGATGATTCGCATGGCCCGCACGACGGCCCTGGCCATGACCTATGACCCCGACACCAGCGACCTGCGCGTCCGGTTGGATGGAGAGGACGTCACCGAAGAAATCCGCCAGCCGCGGGTCACGCAACACGTCTCCTCCATCGCCAAGATCAAGGAGGTCCGCCAGGCGATGGTGAAGATCCAGCGCCGTCTCGCCAAAGGCCGCCGTGCCATCCTGGAGGGCCGCGACACGACGACGGTCGTCTTTCCGGACGCCTATAAAAAGTTTTACCTGGATGCCACGGCCGAGGAGCGCGTCCATCGGCGCTACCTGGAGATGAAAGAAAAAAATATCCCCGTGGATGAGCCGGCCGTCAGGCAGGATATCGAACGTCGCGACCGCCTCGACTCCACGCGCGAACACGCGCCCCTGCGCCGGTCCCCCGAAGCGGTCTACATCGACACGACGCACCTGTCGATCGATGAGGTCACCGGGAAGGTCATCGAGGAGATCAAGAAGAGATGAACGCTCCGACGCACATCCGCAACTTCTCGATCATCGCCCACATCGACCACGGCAAGTCGACCCTGGCCGACCGCTTCCTCCAGTTCACCGGAGCGATCGACGAACGCCGCTTCCACAATCAACTGCTCGATGACATGGATATCGAACAGGAGAGGGGCATCACCATCAAGGCCTCGGCGGTCACGCTTACCTACCGCTCCCAGGACGGTGAATCCTATACCCTGAATCTCATCGACACACCCGGCCATGTGGACTTCACCTATGAGGTGGCCAAGTCGCTGGCCGCCTGCGAAGGGGCGCTCCTCCTGATCGATGCCAGCCAGGGGATCGAAGCGCAGACGGTCGCCAACTTCTATCTCGCGCGCGAGCACAACCTCAAGATCATCCCCG
>CAZCSY010000106.1:0-4648 GCA_964501505.1 uncultured Planctomycetia bacterium | reverse complement strand
GGCGTAGCTTCTGTATCCTCCTTCCTTATTGACCTGCGCCAGACATTCCTGGAGCACCTGGAGGTGTTGAGGATGAGGTTCCTTATTTCCCTGATGGCGCTCGTCCTGACGAGCGCGGCGTGTTTCCCCTTCGCGACCTCCGTCCTCAGATTCCTCAAGCGTCCGGCCGCGGGCGTCAACCAGCTCGCGTTCTTCGGTCCCGAAGAGGCCCTGGTCGTCCTGGTCCGTATCGGTCTCTTCTGCGGCATCTTCCTCGCTGCCCCCCTTATCTTGTGGCAGGTCTGGCTCTTCGTGGCGCCAGCGGTGAGCGGTCGCGTCAAGCGTTCTGCGGTCCTCTTCGTCATCGCGTCCACCACGGTTTTTTTCCTGGGCAGCGGCTTTGCCTATTTTCTCCTCCTGCCGGCGGCGCTGCGCTTCCTGCTGGGCCTGGCGACCGACGAGCTCGTCCCCTTGTTGTCCGCCTCGCGCTACATCTCGTTCGTGACAGGCTTTATCCTCGCCTGCGGCTTTGTCTTCCAGATGCCCGTCGCGATGTTCTTCCTGGGCCGCCTGGGCCTGGTGCGGCCCGCGTGGCTGCGCCGTCACTACGGCAGCGCGCTCGTCGTCATCTTCATCGCCGCCGCCCTCATCACGCCCACGACCGACGTCGTGAACATGCTCTTTCTGGCCCTGCCCATGGTCGCCCTCTACGAGCTCAGCATTTGGTCCTGCTGGCTCGCCCTCAAAAAATAGGGTCGAGACTGCTTCGAGCGGACAGGAAACAGTTTCGAGTTCGACGTCGCGTGCTATAATAAAAAAGCGGGACGGATCAGCCGGACGCACGAGTCCCGGGAGATATGGAGCACCTACCATCATTTTTCCATCACAGGGTGACGCGGCGCGATTTCCTGAAGTTGCTGGGCGCGCTGGCGGTGACGGTGCCGGCCTGGTCGCTGGGCGGCCGGCGGGTCCACGCCGGGCAGACGAACGCGCGGCCCAAGAAGGCGATCAGGGGGATCCATGACCTCGTCGTGGCCGAGGGCAGTGCTCCCTACGCGACGACGGTCAGGGCCGTCGAGGCCCTGGGCGGGATGGGCCGGTTTATCAGCAAGGGCGCGACGGTCGTCGTCAAGCCGAACATCGCCTGGGACCGCACGCCGGAGCAGGCCGCTAACACGCACCCGGAGGTGGTGGCGGCGTTGGTCGATCTGTGCTTCGGCGCCGGGGCCGGCCGCGTGAACGTCTTTGACGTGACGTGCAACGACGCCCGGCGCTGTTATGATAACAGCGGCATCCGAGAGACCGCCGAGGCACACGGCGCTTGTGTATACCTTGCCGGCGACTGGGACGTGGTCCGGGCGCGCTTTGCTTATAAGAGCCCCATGGAGGGCTGGCCGGTCCTTCGCGACGCGGTCGCGTGCGATACCTTTATCAACGTGCCTATCCTGAAGCATCACGGTCTGACGCGTCTCACCATCGCGATGAAGAACCTGATGGGCGTCTGCACAGGTCTGCGCGGCGTCCTTCATCAAAACATCGGCCGCAAGCTTGTGGACCTGACCGATTTCATCAGTCCGGAGCTCACCGTCGTCGACGCGACGCGCGTCCTCCTGCGCAACGGTCCCCAAGGGGGAGACCTCGCGGACGTGGAACGCAGGGATACGGTGCTGGCCTCGACCGACCCGGTGTTGGCGGATACCTTTGCCTGTTCGCTGGTGGGCGTGGACCCGGCCGAGGTGCCGAATCTCGTCGAGGCGAGGGCCCGCGGATGGGGCCGGTCTGATCTCGCCGGCGCCGATATCCTGCGCGTCAAGGTATGAATATGAACAAACTTGTCCGGCTGCGCCGTCTTTCACAGATCCTCTTTCTCGTCCTTTTCATTTATATCCTCTGGTCCACGACGTATCCGCTCACCGGTCTCCTGCCCCCCGCGACGTTCTTTAGGATCAACCCTCTCGTTATGGGGATGACGGCCTTGAGCGGCTGGGGTGGGCTGGTGAGTCTCTCGGCGGCGCTGGTCCTGGTCCTTCTCACGCTGATCTTCGGCCGGTTCTTTTGTGGGTGGGTCTGCCCGTTGGGCACGATGCTCGACATCACGGCGCGGCTCGTGCGGCGCGACCGCTGGAGCCGCAGCCTGCGGACCGGCAGGATGCGGTTTATCAAATTCGGCATCCTGTTTCTCGTCTTTCTTGCGGCGCTCGCCGGCATCCAGGCCGCCTGGGTCCTCGATCCGATGGTGATCACGGCGCGGTTCGTGTCGCTCAATCTGATCCCGGCGGTGACAAAGACGCTGGACAGCGTCTTTGTCTTTGCCATCACGACAGGGGGGATGCGGCAGGTCTTGATCGACGCCTACCGCTGGCTCAAGGGGTCGTTCTTGGGCATCCAGGCTCCCTTCTTTGCGCACGCGGCCGTCATCTTTTTGTTCTTTCTTTCGATCATCGGTTCCGTGGCGCTGGCGCCACGCTTCTGGTGCCGTTGCGTCTGTCCTCTGGGCGCATTTTACGCGCTCCTCGCCAAGGCGGCGTGGATGCGCCGGCTCGTCGACATCTGCAGGCATTGCACCCTGTGCATCGGCCGTTGCCGCATGGGCGCGATCCGCAAGGACATGTCTTATGACAAGGGCGAATGTATCCTCTGCATGGATTGTGTCTATGACTGCCCGCAGCACGGGACGCGCTTCGGTATTATCGCAAGACTCCCCGAGCGGCGCACGGAGCGCGGATCAGGGATTTCCCGCCGGAACTTTTTGTTTCTGTTGGCGCTTCCCCTGGCGGCGCTCGGCCGCAGGGTCTTTGCCGGGACGCCGGCGGGGGCGGGCGGTCCTGCCGGCGTGATCCGGCCGCCGGGCGTTTCGGACGAAGAGGTATTTCTGGACCGGTGCGTGCGCTGCGGCAACTGCATGAAGGTCTGTATCACCAATGGCCTCCAGCCGCTGATGTTCGAGGAGGGGCCCGAAGGGCTGTGGACGCCCCGCCTGGTGCCCGAGATCGGCTACTGCGAATACCAGTGCGCGCTGTGCGGCCAGGTCTGCCCCACCGGCGCGATCCCGCGTCTGAGCGTGGAAGAGAAGAAGCGCACGCGCCTGGGCCTCGCGGTCATCGATTCTTCTATCTGTATCCCCTGGGCGTACGGCCAGGAGTGCCTCGTCTGCGAGGAGCACTGCCCGGTCGCCGAGAAGGCGATCAAGATCGTGGAGCGCCGCACCCCGGCCGGCGCTCTCGTGGGCGCGCCTGTCGTAGACCCAGGGCTGTGCGTCGGCTGCGGCATCTGCCAGAACAAGTGCCCGACCCGTCCTGACCGCGCCATCCGCGTCCGGCCCGTTTCTGCTTAACTGAAAATTCCCCCATGCGCCCAGAGAATGAAATACAGGGGCCGGATCTTTCTGTCTTACAAAAAATGTATTGCAAAGGGGCGCGGGCGAAGGTACAATTCCGATATGCCGGGATGGTGGAATTGGCAGACACATACGTTTGAGGGGCGTATGCCGAAAGGCGTAAGGGTTCGAGCCCCTTTCCCGGCATGAGATTTGACGGGCCCGACCGAAGGCTCGAACAAGGGGGTGTGGGGGAAGCACTTCCCCCACGCTTTCGGGGTGACAGCGACTCCGCCCATTACATTCTGCGAGCCCCCTGGCAGGCTCGAGGCAGTGATTTGAACCCCGCGGGTCGCAAGGTCCGCGGGGTTCCTCTTTGGAGGCAGTGATGGCAAAGCCGGCGTTAGACAGGATGGCCGTTTACAGGGTCACTAACTCTCTGACCGGGGCGGTCATCGCCGCCAGGGTCAGGGTTGCAGACACCCTGATGAGTCGGTCTGTTGGGTTGCTCAACCGGGCGAGCCTGGAGTCGGATGAGGGGCTCCTGATCACCCCATGCGATTCGGTCCATACTTTTTTCATGAAGTTTCCCATAGACCTCCTGTACCTGGATAGTGAGTTTAGGGTGGTCAAAGTGGTGCCCAATATGGGACCCTCAAGGATGTCGTTTTGCCTTGGAAAAGCCAGACATGTCCTGGAGCTGAAGGGAGGAATAACAGATAGTCTTCCAGATATGCCAGGATGTGTTATGAAATTCGAAAAACAAGCTTGAAATCAATGTCCAAATATGCTAATATTTAGTTGGAAATTGAAATAATTAAAGCATGTTAGGACACTGAAATGTCCAAAATATCAAAAGACATAGTTCTGGTCGTAAAGGGCATTAAAAGAAAGAACAGTAGAATATCTGTTAGGGATCTTTCAAGGCAAGTTTCAAGAAAATTAGGCCTCAGTGTATCAAAATCAAGTATTTCTGCTATTCTAAAAAAGAGCGGCCTTAGCTCGCCCAAAGGTAGAAGGGTCTCCGGACAGAGCTTGATCCGGGTGAGCAGTCCTTGGGCGGGCTATTTTCTTTTTTGGGGGGCTGACGCGCTCCTAGGTCTCTCCAGGGCGGTCGCCGCCTCTTTCCGTCGCTCCTTCCCGTCGATACGTCTCAGCGACCGGAATCTGCACGATATCGTCGGAGCCTGGATCCTTGCCAAGGTCATCTACAGCGTGGACCTGACAAAGATTGCGGATTACGAAAAGAGCTAAATCTTGCCCATACTCGGCAGTCGCCTTTCAAAGTGGTCTTTGACCGGTTTTATTCTGGTATTTGTTAGGTACTGATGCTTTTGATCCCATTAAATTTAA
>CAZCSY010000105.1:0-4668 GCA_964501505.1 uncultured Planctomycetia bacterium | reverse complement strand
CGGCCTGGCCCACCTTCTGGGTGACCGTGCCCGTCTTGGGGCTCGGCATCAGGCCGCGGGGTCCCAAAATCTTGCCCAGCTTGCTGAGGTCTTTCATGATGTCGGGCGTAGCCACCACCGCGTCAAAGTCCATCCAGCCGCCGGCGACCTTATCAATCAGCTCCTGCGCACCGACATAGTCTGCCCCCGCCTCCTGTGCCTCCTTCTCGGCCTCACCCCGGCAGAACGCGGCCACGCGTATTTTCTTGCCGGTCCCGTGGGGCAGGATCACCGTGCCGCGGACCATATGGTCGGACTTCTTCGTGTCCACGTGCAGGCAAAACGACACCTCGAGGCTCTCGTCGAACTTCGTCTTGGGTGCGGACAACAGCGTCGCAATCGCCTCCTTCAAGGAATAGACCTTGCCGGCCTCGACCGTCTTTGCCCCCTCCCGCATGCGCTTGCTCTGCTTGCGTGCCATGGTTAGCCCTTCACCTCGATGCCCATGCTGCGGGCCGTGCCCATGACGGTCTTCTTCGCGATCTCCATGTCCGTCGTGTTCAAATCCGTCATCTTCTGTCTGGCGATCTCCTCGACCTGCTGCATCGTGACGCTGCCGATCGTCTCCTTGCCGGCGAGTCCCGAGGCCTTGGCCAGGCCCGCCGCGCGCTTAATCAGGACCGAACACGGCGGCGTCTTGATGATGAAATCGAATTTCTTGTCCTCGTAGACGCTGATGACGACGGGAAGAATGATGCCATCCCGGTCCTTGGTCTGCTCGTTAAAGGACTTGCAGAACTGCATGATGTTGACGCCGTGCTGGCCCAGGGCCGGACCGACGGGCGGCGCCGGGTTTGCCTGGCCCGCGGGCACATGGAGCTTTATCTGCACGACGACCTTCTTAGCCATGATTCACCCTTACTTACTATCGCGCCGTAGGCCCCGTAACGCCAGCTGTTGCCTTCATGTGATACGGGGCTACACCTTCTCAATCTGCCAGAACTCGAGCTCCACGGGTGTCGAGCGGCCGAAGATCGACACGCTCACCTTGATCTTCTGCTTCTCGTTGTTCACGTCTTCGATGGTGCCGTTGAAGTTCAAAAAAGGCCCTTCGATGATCCGCACCGCCTCGCCCTTCTGGAAGTGGGTCTTGGGGCTGGGCTTGGCCTGCGTCTCGACGGTGCGGCGCATGATGTTGTCAACCTCGTCTTGGGTCAGGCAGGACGGCTGCTTGCCCATGCCGATAAAACCCGTGGCCCCGGGCGTCGTGCGCACGAAGAGCCACGTGTTCTCGTTCAACTCCATCTCCACCAGGATATAGCCGGGGAAGAACTTGCGTTCGCTGATCTTCTTCTTTCCGGCACGGACCTCGGAGACCTGTTCCGTGGGGATGAGGATGTCGCCAAACTGTTCTTTGATGGCGCACGTCTCCAGACGATGGAGGAGCGCGAGCTTCACCTTCTCCTCAGAGCCCGTCTGGGTATGGACCACGTACCACTTTTTCATCTCATCACAAGGGTGACGACCCGCGTCAACACGAAATCAAGAAGGCCGATATACGCTGTCAGCATCACCGTGGCCGCGACGACCACGGCGGCGGCGCCCAGGAGATCCTTACGGGAAGGCCAGGAGACCTTGAAGAGTTCCGCCTTCACTTCATTGAAGAAGGCCGGGATCTTCTTGATCAACATGAGGGGCTGCGCCATCGTATTATTCTGTCAGGAGCGGCAGGAATCATCCCGCACTCTCTCCATCGATCTTCACAGGGGTGGAGGGAATTGAACCCCCAGTTCTGGTTTTGGAGACCAGTGGTTTACCGTTAACCGACACCCCTATATTTCCCTATTAAAAGTACGGGATACCGTTAACCGACGCTCCTAACCTCGGGGTTGCAGCTGTGCCGAACTCCCGCCCGCTCAACTACTTAACTTCCTTAAAAACCTCGTGCTTTCGGCACTGAGGGCAAAATTTTTTCAACTCCAACCGTGCGGTATGCTTCTTTTTGTTCTTCATTGTCGCATAGGAACGCCGTTTGCATACCGGACACTCTAAAAGGATATGTTCTCTCATCTTTCTTTCATCTTTGTCGTCGAGAAAGCCCCCGACCGGAATTGAACCGGTGACCCCGTCCTTACCAAGGACGTGCTCTACCGACTGAGCTACAGGGGCACAGGCGTAAAGCGTTAAGTATATTGATTCTATATAGATTTGTCAAGATTTTTTTTAAATTTTTTAACCAAGGTTAGAGGTAAGATAGAAATTGGAGCCAAAAACCGGGCAGGCGATTGAGGATAGGCACTTTTTTGTACCGGGAGCGGTCCGCGAAGGGCCCCCCGAAGGCAAGGCGGTATCCGGCCCGCAAAAGCACTTCCTCCAAAACGGGCGGATCCTGGTAGAGCGGCAGCGAGAAGCCGGGACACGGGGTCTTCAACCGGCTCTCAATCATGTGTTTAGAGGTCGAAACGGAATCCTCGAGGGTCTCAAGGGTTGGGTTCTTTTTGAAGACACCGGAGACAACCGATCTTTTCAAAGTCTCATAATGGCGCCGCAGTCGGCTGCGCCAACTCTTTTTTTTAAAAAAAAAGTAGCCGCCCTGCGCTTTGACGTAATCGTTCATGGCGCGCTCTAACTCGATCGGTGGGATATAGACATTCTGAGTCAGCGGTGCCCACGAACGCTCATAGAGGGGCACGCCCCATGAATCCTCAAGGCTTGGTCTGCCGGCCTGGAACCACTCGTCAAAGTAGACGGGCACCTCATAGACGCCCGGGTGCTGAAAATCGTGGAGTCGCGCCGAGGAAAAGACGACCTCGTGCCAGAGGCCGTGGGAACAGACATCCACGAGACCGCTCGAACGCATGATCTCGATCTCCCGCCATGTCAGATACGGCTCCTGCCGGTGGCTCAGATACAGGTTCTCCCAGGAGGCCTTCCCGTTCCAGTAGTCCTCAAGGTTGGGCAAGACCTCGTCGGTATCGCGGATACGGCCGGGGATGACGAAGAAAACCGCCTTGACCCGGTACTTCTTCAAGAGAGGAAAGATCACCGTCCAGCAGTTGCGGCGGCCATCGTCAAAGGTCAGCACCACCTCCCTCCTCTTTTTATCCGCGAGGTGCGTCCGGCCCCACAGCTCTTCGCCGCTCACGAACCGATAGCGCTTGGCCGCCAGAAGCTCGATATACCTCGAGAAAACCTCGGGCAGACAGTCGTGGAAGGAAAAAACCTTGGGTTGGCGGTTGTCGACGAGCAACCGCGCGAGCGTCCTGAGCTTATCGACCGTGCGTATCATACGTGGCAACGGAACCAGCGGATGGTCTGGCGCAGGCCGTCCTCGAGAGGAACGCGCGGCCGCCACTTCAAAAGTGAGCGCGCCTTGCGGATATCCGGCTGGCGCTGCTTGGGGTCATCCGTCGGAAGAGGGCGGTGCACGAAGGGACTCGTGCTCCTCGCGATCTTCTTGATCCTCCGGGCCAGGCCGTTCAAGGAGAGCTCCGCCGGGTTTCCGATATTCACGGGAGCCGCGTAGTCGGCCAGTGTCAACCGGTATATCCCGTCGACCATGTCCGTGATATGGCAAAACGAGCGGGTCTGGCGTCCGGAGCCGTAGATCGTGAGCGGCTCCCCCCGCAGCGCCTGCGTGATGAAATTAGGGATGGCCCGGCCGTCGTTCAGGCGCATGCGCGGGCCATAGGTATTGAAGATCCGCACGATGCGCGTGTCGAGCTTGTGGACGCGGTGGTAGGCCATTGTCATCGCCTCGGCAAAACGCTTGGCCTCGTCATAGACGCCGCGCGGCCCGATGGGATTGACGTGCCCCCAGTACTCCTCGGGCTGCGGATGGACATGGGGATCGCCGTAGACCTCAGACGTGGACGCGAGCAGAAACCGCGCGCCCTTGGCCTTGGCCAGGCCCAGACAGTTGTGCGTCCCCAGGGCGCCGACCTTGAGCGTCTGGATCGGGTAGACCAGATAGTCGACGGGGCTCGCCGGCGAGGCGAAGTGCAGGATGAGGTCGAGGCGGTCCTTCAGATAGACCGGCTGCGCGATATTATGCTTGAGAAAACGAAACCTCTTGCGGCGACGGTGAAAAGCGATGTTTTCGAGAGAACCGGTCAACAGGTTGTCGAGACAGATGACCCGCCACCCCTTCCCGATAAAGAGATCGCACAGATGCGAACCGATGAAACCGGCCCCGCCGGTGATGAGGACCGTCTTCATACAGAGGTCCTCCCTATCGAGACGTAACGCAGACCCGTCTTCTTCATGGCCGCAGGCGCGAACATGTTGCGGCCGTCGATCACTACCGGCTGGCGCAACAGCTTCTTGACCTTCCTGAAATCCAACTCCTTGAACTGCGGCCACTGCGTCAGGATGACGATACACTCCGACCCGCGCGCGGCCTCGTAAGGATCGCGGCAGAAGGTGACGTTGCGTAAGATCCTCTTTGCCTTGACCGACGCCTGCGGGTCAAAGGCCTTGATGCGCGCGCCGTGGGCCTGCAGCGTCTGGATGATGTCGATGGACGGGGCGAAGCGCATGTCGTCGGTGTGGGGCTTGAACGCCAGGCCCCAGACGCCGATCGTCTTGTCCTTGATGTTCCACAACTGGTCCTCGATCTTTTTGACGAAGAGTTCCTTTTGCGCCTCGTTGATGCGCCGCACCTCTTTCAGGAGGTCGAAGTCGTAACCG
>CAZCSY010000104.1:0-4761 GCA_964501505.1 uncultured Planctomycetia bacterium | reverse complement strand
CGAACCACATCGTCGTCGCGTCCACGTGGGCGTAGTCGGTCTTGACGTCCGGATACTCCTTGGCCACCTCATTGAAGACGCGCTGCCACAGGTCCCACGCGAAGGTCAGGACGTTCGTCTTGCCGCAGAGCGTCAGCTGCTTTCTCTTGTTGCGCTTACGGGCGACCCCGAAGGCGTAACGGATGCAGCGCTCGACGCCCTTGCGCGTGTTGTACGAGGTCTGGATGGCGACCTCCTGCGGCGTCCCCTTGTCCCGGAACTCCCCCATCCCTTTATAAAGGCCTTCGCTGTTCTCGCGCACGACGACAAAATCGACGTCCTCGGGCTTTTTATCCTTAACCGGACAGAAGGCCTCGTTGTACAGCCGCACCGGCCTCAGGTTGATGTACTGGTCCAGAGAAAAGCGCAACTTGAGCAAGATCCCCTGCTCCAGGATCCCGGGTTTGACCTCCGGATGGCCGATGGCCCCGAGATAGATAGCGTTGAACTTTCTCATCTCGTGGATCGCGCTTTCCGGCAAGGTCTCTCCCGTCTTC
Source organism: uncultured Planctomycetia bacterium (assembly GCA_964501505.1). Classification (GTDB taxonomy): domain Bacteria; phylum Omnitrophota; class Gorgyraeia; order Velamenicoccales; family Velamenicoccaceae; genus CAZCSY01. The sequence continues at coordinate 4,225 of CAZCSY010000104.1, read as the reverse complement.
AGATAGCGATCCCCCCCCAAATCAAAGGTCGCCTTCTCGTACGTGAAGCCGAATTTTTTGCTCGCGGCGTCCAGGACCTTGAGCCCCTCGCGCACGACCTCGGGGCCCGTCCCGTCACCGGGGATGACAGCGATCTTATACATACGCACTCCCTTTAATAGCCTTTTTCTTTGCCCAGTTCACCAGGCCGCCGGCTTCGATGATATGGCAAATAAACGCCGCGAAGGGCTGGGCCCGGTAGGTCCTGCCCTGCGTGATATTCCTGACCGCGCCCTGGCTCAGATCCACCTCAACCTCGTCGCCCGCCTGCAACGCGTCGGCCTGCGGCATCTCGATGATCGGCAGGCCGATATTGATGGCGTTGCGGTAAAAGATGCGCGCGAAGCTCCTGGCGATCACCAGGGCCACCCCGCAACCCTTCAGGGCGAGCGGCGCATGTTCGCGCGATGAGCCGCAGCCAAAGTTGTTGCCGGCGACGATGACATCGCCAGGCGCTACCTTCTTGGCAAAATCCTTGTCTATCATCTCCATGCAGTGCGCGCCGAGCTCCCCGGGATCGGTGGTGTTCAGATACCGCGCCGAGATGATATCGTCCGTATTGACATCGTTGCCAAACTTATGGACCTTGCCCTTGATCACCATAACGCGTCCTAGGGTTTCTGACACTCAAAGACCAGGTCTTTGAGTGTCATATTTTTGCGACTTCGTCGGGGTGCGTGATGCGGCCGGTCACGGCGCTGGCCGCGGCCACCGCCGGATTGGCCAGATACACGAAGCTGCCCTTGGCGCCCATGCGTCCCCTGAAATTCCTGTTCGTCGTGGCCAGGCACGCCTCGCCCTCGGCCAGGATCCCCATATGGCCGCCGAGGCACGGGCCGCACGTCGGCGTCGAGACGACGCCGCCGGCCCGCACGAACGTCTCCGTCAGCCCTTCTCTTATGGCCTGGAGATAGATCTCCTGGGTCGCCGGGATGACGATCAGGCGCACCCCGCCGGCGACCTTGCGGCCCTTGAGGACCTTTGCCGCGATACGCAGATCCGAGATGCGGCCGTTCGTGCAGGAACCGATGACGACCTGATCGACCTTGACCTTGCCAACCTTGCCCACCGGCTTGATGTTGCTCGGCAGGTGGGGGAGGGCGACCACGGGCTCCCACGTGGTCACGTCGTACTCCTTGACCTCGACGTATGCCGCCTCTTTGTCTGATTTAAGACGATCCCACTCCTTTATTCGCGACGCCGTGAGCCGCCGCGTCCTTGAGACAAATGCCACCGTCACCTCATCCGGCGCGATGATGCCGGACGTGCCGCCCGCCTCAATGGCCATGTTGCACATCGTCAGGCGGTCGTCCATCGGCAGGCGCCGGATCGCCTCGCCCGTAAATTCCATGGCGCGGTACCGCGCGCCCTCGACGCCGATGTCGCCGATCACCGTGAGAATAAAATCCTTACCGCTGACCCAGCGCGGCCGCTTGCCCTTAAAGACGAACTTCATCGACTCAGGCACGCGCAGCCAGACGCCGCCCGTCATCCAGGCCACGGCGAGGTCCGTCGAGCCGACGCCGGTCGAAAAGGCACCCAGGGCGCCGTACGTGCACGTATGGGAGTCTGCGCCGATGACGAGATCCGCCGGCCCCACCAACCCCATCTGCGGCAGGAGCGCGTGCTCGATGCCGACGCGCCCTACCTCAAAATAGTGAACGATCTTGTGCTGCGCGGCAAAGTCTTTGAGGCGCTTGGCCTGCTGGGCGCTCTTGATGTCCTTGGCCGGCGTGAAGTGATCAGGGACGAGCGCGATCTTCTTATTGTCAAAGACCGTCTTTGCCCCCGCCCTCTCGAAGGTGTCGATGGCCAGAGGCGCCGTGATGTCGTTGCCGAGCGTGAAGTCGACCTTCGCCCAGATGAACGTGCCCGGCTCGACGGTCTTCTTACCGGCGTGCCGGGCCAGGATTTTTTGCGTGATGGTCTGACCCATCGCTCATCCCATGCTTTACGCTTTAAACTCTTTGACGATGAGGCTCGCGTTGTGGCCGCCGAATCCCAGGGCGTTCGACATCGCGGTCCTCACCCTGAGGCGACGCGCCTTGTTAGGCACATAATCCAGATCGCAATCCGGATCCTTGTTTTCGAGGTTGATGGTCGGCGGCACCACCCCGTCTCTCATCGCCAGGCAGCAGACGATGAACTCCACCCCCCCGGCGGCGCCCAGGAGGTGACCGGTCATGGACTTGGTCGAACTGATGGCCGTTTTGTGGACGTGGTCGCCGAAGGTCTTTTTGAGCGCCAGCGTTTCAATCTTGTCATTGAGCACGGTCGAGGTACCGTGGGCGTTGATATAATCGATCGCCTCGGGTTTGAGGCCGGCATCCTTGAGCGCGGCCGCCATCGAGCGCACGCAGCCGTCGCCCGTCGGATCGGGAGCGGTGATGTGGTAGGCGTCGCCGGACATGCCAAAGCCCGCGACCTCTCCGTGGATCTTGGCCCCGCGGCGCCTGGCATGCTCAAGTTCTTCCAGGATAACGATACCGGCACCCTCGCCCATGACGAAACCGTCGCGCTGGGCGTCGAACGGCCGCGACGCCCTCTCGGGCTCGTCGTTGCGCACCGAGAGGCTCTTGAGCGCGCAAAAACCGCCGATGCCCATGGGCGTAACGGCACCTTCCGTGCCACCGGCGGCCATAACGTCCGCATCACCATACTGGATGATACGCAGGGCCTCGCCGATGGCGTGGTTACCTGTAGCGCAGGCCGTGGCGACACACGAATTGGGCCCTTTGAGATTAAACCGCATCGAGACGTGACCGCTCGCCTCGTTGACGATCAGCATGGGGATCAAAAAAGGCCTGAGTTTTTTCGGTCCGCGCCGGAGCAGGACTTCGTGCTGTTCCTCGATGATCCTCAGGCTGCCGATGCCGGAACCGATCAGCACGCCGAAGCGGTTCGCCTCTTGCCCCTTCTGGTCCGACAGACCGGCGTCCGCCATGGCCTCTGTTGCAGCCGCCACGGCATATTGGACAAACGGCTCGGTGTGCTTGACATCTTTTTTGGAGAGGAAGGCCGCCGGATCAAAGTCTTTGACCTGCCCGGCGATCTGCGCGTCGTAGGCGCTCGCGTCGAAATACGTGATGCGGCCGATCCCGCTCACACCGGCCACGAGGTTCTTCCAGAAGTCGGGGACCGTGTTGCCCAGGGGAGTGATGACACCCCTGCCGGTTACGACCACTCTGCGTCTCAATTTACCTCCACGGACTGTCTCGTAAATTGAATAACCTCCAGATGCCATTAATAATTACCCCGACGCAAAGGGTCGGGGTAATTTATGATAAACCGGTTAAAGACGTCGCCAAAGACCAAGCTTATTTCTTGGCGATCTTCTCTTCGATGTATTTGACCGCTTCGCCAACCGTCGTCATCTTCTCGGCATCTTCGTCCGGGATCTCGATGCCGAACTCTTCCTCCAGGGCCATCACCAACTCGACCGTATCCAGCGAATCGGCGCCCAGATCCTCGACGAAAGACGCCTCAGGCGTGACCTCTTCGGGCTTCACACCCAGCTGTTCGGCGATGATCGACTTGACCTTGTTGACGGTATCTGACATCACGCTCCTCCTTAATTTGCCTCCACTTACCTTTTACCTTAATCTCCAGCGGCCTCTTGGCCGCGTATCTTCACCTACATGCTCATTCCGCCGTCGACCACCAATGTCTGTCCCGTGATATAATCCGAATCGCCGGATGCCAGAAACAGACACGCCTGGGCCACGTCGGCGGGCTCACCCAATCTACTCAACGGGATCTCTGCCAGCATCGCGTCCCGCTGGTCCGCCTTGAGCTTCTGCGTCATGGCCGTCTGGATAAAACCCGGCGCGACCGCATTGGCATTGATGTTGCGCGACGCCAGCTCCCGAGCCACCGACTTGGTGAAGCTGATGATCCCGCCCTTGCTGGCTGCGTAATTCGCCTGGCCGGCGTTGCCCATGATCCCAATGATCGAGGCTATGTTAATGATCTTGCCGCCCCGTTGCTTAACCATCGCCCTGGAGACGGCCTTGGTGCCGTTGAAGACACCCTTCAAATTCACGGCCAGCACCTTATCCCAGTCCCCCTCGCTCATCCTGAGGAGCAAATTATCGCGGGTGACGCCGGCATTGTTAACTAATATATCAATCCGCTTTAAATTGTCAAGGATTAAATTCACCATCTCCTCAACCTTTTTAAAATCCGT
>CAZCSY010000103.1:0-4862 GCA_964501505.1 uncultured Planctomycetia bacterium | reverse complement strand
TAATAAAGGGCCCGCTGCAGAGCCGCCGGCCGGCATCGGTCCTGAGAGAGGTTCGTGCGCTGGAAGCACAGGGCGTCAAAGAGATCAACATCGTGGGCCAGGATATCACCCTCTATGGCCTGGAGCATCGCTGTCCCAAGGGACACCTGCCTTTGGTGCGCCTGGTCAAAAGAATTTTAGCGGCAACCCGCATCCCCTGGGTCCGCCTGTTGTATCTTCATCCGAAGAGGTTGACCGATGAGCTGATCGGTCTGATCGCCGCAGAGCCGCGGGTCTGTTCCTATGTCGACGTGCCCCTGCAGCATGTCAGCACGCGTATGTTGAAGGCGATGGGGCGCCGGATGACGCGCGGGGAGGTCTTCGCGTTGGTGGAGCGCTTACGCCGCCGCATCCCGGCCGTGGCCCTGCGCACGGCCTTCATCGTCGGTTTCCCGGGTGAGACAAAGAGGGACTTTCGCGAGCTGTGCGAGGCCGTCACGCACTTGCGATTTGACCGGATGGGCGTTTTCATGTATTCTCGTGAGGACGGCACCCGCGCCTACGGCCTGGCGCGCCAGCGGACCTCCCGCGTGAAGCGGGAGCGCATGGATCACCTGATGCGGCTGCAGGCCGAGGTCTCGCGCGACCATCTGCGCCGTGACGTCGGCCGGCGTCTCGATATTTTGATCGAGACAAGAGGCGGGCGTTCCGCCACCTTCATCGGCCGAAGCTATAAGGACGCGCCGGAGGTGGACGGTACGGTGCGCGTTCGCGCGGGACGGACGCTCGATCCGGGAGATATCGTCGCGTGCCGGATCACGTCCTCCTCGACACACGATCTCACCGGAGAGACCATTTTATGAATCTGCCGAATCAGCTGACCTTGTCGCGGATCGTCATGACCTTTATCCTGATGGGGCTCCTCTTTGTCCCCGGCGGCGCGGCCAAGGCCACGGCCCTTATCTTTTTTCTCCTTTGTTGTCTCACCGATTATCTGGACGGCCGCATCGCCCGGGCGCGCGGACTCGTCTCGGACTTCGGGAAGATCATGGACCCGTTAGCGGATAAGATTCTGGTCGTGGGCGTGTTCCTTGCCTTTGTCGAATTGCAGCTGGTGGCCGCCTGGATGGTGGTTCTCATCATGGCGCGGGAGTTTTTGATCACGGGGGTGCGTTTGTTCGCGATGCGCCGGGGCATGGTATTGGCCGCCGAGACGGCGGGCAAGCACAAGACGGTCTCCCAGATGACGACCATCTTTCTCATTTTGCTCTTTCTCTTCCTGCGGGACGTCGGCCGCGAGCTGACGTTTTGGGGTCCCGAGCCGGAGCTTCTCTTCCAGCAGACGATAGCGGCCTTCATGATCATCACCGTGGTCCTGACGCTGGCGTCGGGATTGCTCTATCTGTGGAAGAACCGGGGGGTGGTCCGAAGCCTATGAAGAGGAAGCTCGTCGTCTTTTGCGCGACGTTCGGTTTTATCGGATACATGCCGCTCGTGCCCGGCACGTGGGGGAGCCTGGCGGGTCTCTTGATGGCCCTGGGTCTGAACGAGGATCCCTTTGCGCTCTATGGGGTTTTTGTGTTGTGTCTGGCGGTCGGTCTGTGGGCCTGCCGTTATGCCGGCGCCTATTTTGGCGCAAGCGACCCGCGTCCGGTCGTGATCGACGAGGTCTGCGGCATACTGCTCGTCTTTCTCTTCGCGCCGGTGACGATGCGTTCGCTCGCGCTGGGGTTTGTGGGATTTCGGATCGCAGATATCGTCAAACCGTTGGGGATAAGGAGGTTGGAGCGTCTGCGGCCGCCCTGGGGGATCATGCTGGACGACCTGGCAGCGGGGCTGCTGGTCGGGGTTTTATTGTGGCTTGCGCGGCGGCTGGGAGTGTTGTAGGATAATCATAGTTAAGCGAGGAGGATCGATTATGGTAGAGCGTCGACAGGAGATCCGGCAGGAGACGTTGGACCTGATCTATACCTTTATGCGCCGCGGGATCAAGGAGCGTGCCACCGATATCCACTGGGAGCCCTACGCCGAGGACCAGAAAGAAGGGATGGTCGTGCGTTTTCGCGTGGACGGCCTCTTGAAGGACCTGGAGCGTTTCACCAATGAAAAGACCAACGTCGGTTCGATCGTGAACGCCATCAAGCTGATGGCCGATATGGATTCCACCCAGCGGCGGGAACAGCAGGACGGCCGCCTGACCTTTCGCAACGAAGGCGTGGAGTTTGATGTCCGCGTCGCCTCGATGCCGACGATCATCGGCGAGAAGATCGTCATGCGCCTGATGGACCGGACCCGTTATTGCATGAAGATGACGGATCTGGGGATGCGCCAGGAGGTCATCGAGGGGGTCCTCTCTTTGATCAACCGGGCGGAAGGGTTTGTCGTGATCAGCGGGCCGACCGGCTCGGGCAAGACCACGACCCTGTATTCGATCCTGCAACAGATTTATTCCCGCCAGAAGAATATCTGCACGATCGAGGATCCCGTCGAAGTGAAGTTTCCCGGCATCAATCAGGTGCAGGTTGACCCGAACTTCGGCATGACCTTTGTGACGGGTCTGCGTGCGATCATGCGTCAGGATCCGAACGTCGTCGCGGTCGGCGAGATGCGGGATCCCGAGACCGTGCGCACGGCCCTGGAGGCGGCCCTGACCGGTAGCCTGGTCTTTTCGACGATCCACGCCCGCGACGGCGTCAACACCATCATCCGCATGCTCGATATGGGGGTGGAGCCCTTTTTTGTCTCCAACGCCCTCACGGGGGTAATCGCGCAGCGCCTGGTGAGGCTGGTCTGTAAGATCTGCAGGGGCAAAGGGTGCCCGCAGTGCGCCAATATCGGCTATAAGAAGCGCACGGGTCTCTTTGAAATTCTCAAGATCAATGATACAATGAGAGAGTTGATTTTGAAGCGGGCCTCGGCCGAAGAGCTGCGCCGTGCGGCGACGGAAAAGCAGTTGGTGACTTTGGGCCAGTCCTGTGCGCCTCTCCTTGAAGAGGGTCTGACGACGAAAGAAGAGATCGACCGGGTCCTTTCTCTGGACTAAGCGATGACGAAGATTCCGCAAAAATTAGGTGAGTTGCTTGTTTCGAACGGCCTGTTGACTGAAGAACAACTGGTAGCGGCCCTCGAAGAGCAAAAAGAGAAGCGGCGCCTTCTGGGCGAGATCATCATCGATTGTGGCTACACGACGAAAGAGAAGCTCGAAGCCGTGCTCGCCCATCAGTACGGTTCCGTCCTGGGCGAGATCCTCATCAAGAAGGGGCATGTGACCTTTGAGCAGTTGCAGAATGCCATGGAGGACCAGAAGAGTTCTTCCAAGACGCTCGGCGAGATCCTGATCGACAGGGGGTACGTCGCCGAGTCCGACCTTATGGACGGTCTCTCCCAGCAATACAAGATTCCCTATGTGCGCTTAGCGACGCATCAGATCAACCCCGAGGCGGTCGGCAAGGTGCCGTTCGACGCCCTGAAGAAACATTGTGTCTTTCCCATCGACGTGCAGGACAACATGTTGGTCGTTGCCACCTGCAACCCCGAGGATTTTATCGCCGAGTCCGACCTGCGCTTTCTTTCGGGGATGTACATCAGATTTGTCCTGGCCGCCCGGTCAGAGCTCCTCTCCTTCCTCGAGTAGTCTGCGAACGATCCCTGCAGGAAATAGTTTACGCCGCGAGCGGCAGGGTCGCGAGCGCCGTATAGACGGCCCCTTGCGGCGTGAGCGTGCTTGCGAAGAGCGTCACGGCCCGGGCCGTCAGGTCGGGCACAGAGATGCCGTTCCTGTGTTCGTGGAGCGCTTCGATGAGGGGTACGCGGTTGTGGGAGGAGCGCACGCGGCCGATCGTCACGTGGGGGTGGAAGGCGCGTTCCTCTTTTCTGAAACCGATGCGGCTGAGCGTTTCCTCTAGGCCCTGCGCCAGGCGTTCAAAGGGTTTCTCGGATGCCTCGATACCGATCCAGAGGATGCGCGGCGCGCTAGCGGAGGGGAAGGCACCCAGGCCGCTGAGAGAAAAAGAGAAACCGCACTGCTTCGCGGTGAGCGCTCCGCAAGAGTCCGCGACCTCCTGGATCCGGTCCTCGGTCACATCGCCCAGGAATTTGAGTGTCACGTGAAAGTTTTCTTCTTCGACCCACTTGACGTCCGCGCCGGTCTTTTTGAGTTCACGGCTGAAGCGGTGACACACCTCTTTGGCCGGAGGAGGCAGGTCCACGCCGAGGAAGAGCCGGGGAGAACTCATGAGAGGCATTCCAGGAGGAAGGCCAGGGCCGCTTTTTTGGTCTTTTCCTTGATGGCGCGCCGTCCTCCGGTGAAGCGGAATTTTTTGAAGTAGACGTGCCGCCCGGCGCTACAGGCGATAAAGACCGTGCCCACGGGCTTTGTCGGCGTGCCGCCGCCCGGCCCGGCGATGCCCGTGACGGCCAGCGCCGCGTGGCTGCGGCTCAACCGCCGCATGCCGAGCGCCATCTCGAGGACCGTCTCCTGCGAGACCGCGCCGTGGCGCTTGATGGTTCGGGGGTTGACGTGCAGGATGCGTTGCTTGAGGTCGTTGGCGTAGGCGATGAGACCGCCACGCAGGTAGCGCGAGCTGCCGGGGACGTTCGTCAGGCTGTGCGTGATCAGGCCGCCGGTGCAGGATTCGGCGATGGCGAGCGACCACTTCTTCCTGATAAAGAGACGCGCGACGCGATGAGGCATAAAGGTATTATACAGAATAATGTGTCTCTTGACAACAGCGTGCCCGTAGCGTATAATCAATCCGTCTTCGGGATAGGGTGGAATTCCCAGCTGGCAGTGAGTCCTCCGTCAACGAATTTTGGCAGGGGGCAAGCCTGCGAGCCCCGATCGGCAGCCCTCCAGGGGCGGCCGGAGGGGGCAGATCAAGTGT
>CAZCSY010000102.1:0-4909 GCA_964501505.1 uncultured Planctomycetia bacterium | reverse complement strand
GAATGTCCGCGGCAAAATCCGTCGTCTTTAACGTATCAACGATCGCCCTCATCGGTGCGAGATTGATGTTGCGCTCGGCGACCGGCGTCCTGTCAAGGACCTTGAAGGTCCGCAGCCGCTGCGCATCCTCAAGCCGCGCCAACACCTGGAGTTCTTCAAGGGAGACGTCCCCGAAATCGGAGGCGATTTTACCAAACGACTCGAGAGACGAAACAGGCAAAGCTTCAGCGGTAAAAGCAGAAAGTGTGCTATCGAACGAAGGTGTTAACGAAGAAGGTAATTCGGGAAGGGCCGCTTCTGGGGCAAAAGAAGCAAGCGGGGACGAAATCGCCTCCGATGCCGGCGGCGACAACCCCGTCGTCACGAACATCTCGGGAACCACGAGCGACCGCAGCGCGACCGGCTCGACCTTGCCGATCTGTGTCAATGCCGAAGATACCGTCGGCTGTTCCGGCGCAATCGCCGGCGAAACAACAGGCGAAGAACCTACGTCTGTCCTCCGGCGGTCTCCCATCTTACGTAACGCATCCAGGACCGTAGCTTCTTCGCCGTCCTTAAAGGTATCCGAGATCTTGGCCGGCTCGGAAGGAGCGATCCAATTCGCGTTGATCTCCCAACCCATGCCGCCCAAGCCCCTCTGGATAGCCCCTACTCCCAACCACATCCGGAACTCATTACGTTGATCCGCGCCGAGCTTGGCAAGGTTGCTTTCCGCAACAGCAGGGATCGTCACAGGTGAGCTCGCGCCGGGCGCCTCGAGCTGTGCATTCAGCTGGGTGATGACCCCCTTAAGAGCGTCCTTGGTAAATGCACTCTTGATGCGCTTCAGATCCAACCGCTCGAGATCGCCTACGAGACGCTGGGCGTTCTCTATGGAAGGATAGACGGTATAGACACCGATCAGATCGGCGTTGACCATTTTCTTGAATCTTCCATCAAGCTGCATAGCATCGAGAATGTCTTCAACAACCGGCAAATGGTTGATACCCGCCGCCGGGATGTCCCCCGCCTCATGCAGCAATTCCTGCGCCATGGCGGCAAAACGGACTTTGAGCGCCGGGTCCATCTTCGGCGTGGCCCTCAGGTCCTGAAGGTGGTTAGCCAGCGCCCGCGCCGCCTCCGGCGCGTTGCCGTTCAACGGGGTCAAATAACTATCAAAAATCGCCGTATTCAGCAACCGGCTGAGCTGCCTGTTCCGCAGAATATCCCTATCCCTCAAAAGACGCTCTACCCTGGAAGCGAGCGGGACGCGCAGGGCGGCGGCCGGCCCTTCGACAACATCGGTCAGCTCGTTCGCTTCATTCGTGGTCATGTCCGTGGGTGCTTGCGGGGCCAGGCCGATCGCAGACAACCTGGGAAGCAGATCAAATACCTTGTCCCTTTGACCGTTCAGGTCCATCCCCTCCAGCTTCTGGCGCAGGAGGGACTGGATAGCGTCCCTGTTCGTGCCGGCCTCCAGCTGTGCGTCAAAAATAGCCCGCGCCAACCGATCGAGGTTCCCGTTGTTATTCACGGCATCCAGGACGTTGGCCTGGTTCAAGGTCTTGACGAGCTCCAGCTTGACTCCTTGCAGATGTCCCTGCACTTTAAAGACATCGGCAACGGTCGGAAGCTGCTGGGCCAAAGACGAACCCGCCGCAAGACCGAACGCCGTGCGCCTGAACGGTGTGAGCGAACCCAGCTGCGTCTTGGTCACGATGGAATCGACGATGTCTTCATTCGCGGAGTTGCCGATCCTCAGCTCGTGCAAGCCCACCTGCCGGCCGATCGCATCCAGGATGGTGTGCGTCATCTCGTGCGGCAGGATGACATCATTAAGATCCCCTCTCCAGCCGCTCGCCTTCACTGTGTTATCAAGCTCAAGCAGCGTCCGGCTGTCGATGTTGATATTGTACTGTGTCAGGCCGGACGGGCCGGAACGCACGGTGCTGTCCGCCAGACCGAAATCATTCAGCCCGTCCGCATTCAACGAAGCCTTCTCCATCTCTTCGGGGAGACGGAAGACGACGTTCAAATTGGCGCCGATATGTCCGAAGACCTCCTCGAGCGAGCGGGCGCTTTCAATCTTGTCGACGATCCCTCTGGCGGAGGCGATATTACTCAACATCGTCTCTCGCTGCGCCGGAGCCATAAGGTCCCCGGCCTGTTCTTCGAGCTTATCCAAATGTGTCCTCATCCTCATGGCGATCTTGGGCATATAGCCCAACAAAGCCTTGCCTAACGGATCCTGGCTGTTCAGTACCGCGGCGTTGATCTCCTCCATCTTCGCCGGTAACACCTCTAAGAGCTGCGGCGGCAGATCGACCAAACCCTGGGCCTGTCTCCTGACCATCTCCGCCCTGAAATATGGAGTATAAAAACGGCCGCTGCCCGTGTTCAACGACGCGATCAGATTGAGGTTTGCGTAGGCGCTCATGACCCTCGTGCCGTCAAGAGAATTCGCTTCGACCCGTGTCTGTGCCACGCGCGCCAACTCATCGTGCATCATCTTATAGCTTCTATAATACTTATCGTAAAGGATAACGCTCAGCATGCCCTTGCCTATCTCGGAGAACTTGAACTGGCCGGCGACGGCATCCACAAAGGCGTTGTGAGACTTTCCGAAATCCCCCGGAAGTTGGGTGAGGACCCCTTTCTCGACATCCGGAAGGTGCGTCCCGATGCCGCTCCTCTCGATCCAGGCCGCTGATCGGGCCAGGACCGGATTGTTCCTGAGCTGCTCTTTGATCTCCTCGTCGCTCGAGCCTCGGGCCACGCGGACGAACCGCGCATGGTCGACCACGCTCATCGCTTCCCCGAAATATCCTTCGGCGAAGGACGGCAGGTCGAAGGCACCGAAATACAGACCCAAGACCTGTTGTTCGAGATCCGTGTGGTCGTCCTTCTTCGCGATTTTCTTGAAGCTGTCTTTGAGCTCCTTGTCCCTCATCAAAACGCCAGTGGCCACTGTTTGATAGAACGCGAACAACGGCGCAAAATTGAGCACCTTGTCTTGCCCCTTGGACAGCGCAAACGATCCCAACCCCTTCTCCGTCAAGGACCGTATGTCTCTCAGGGAATTGTTAATCCTGACCTTGTCATCGATCCTCGGCGCCTGGGTCAAGATCCCCGCCAGGCCAGCCTGGGCTTTGTTCAAGGCGGAGGCCCGGGGTGCGTCCAGAGCGTTGGCCGTATTGATGATGTCTTCATGGATGTAATACTTCTGGTCTTTGCCTGCGGCCAAACCCGTCACAAAGTAATCAGGATTACGCAGGAAGCTCCTGAACGCGAAGCTGTCGCTTTGTCCGAGTTTTTCCCGGGCTTCGTCCGACAGGGAATCCGCGACAAGGTTATAGGCGCCGGAAGCCGCTACCAGAGAGTTATAAATATAATTGGGATTGACGAGGGCGACAAGGCTGTCCGCGAGGACCGTCCGGTTGTACGCGAACTTGTCGTCCGTAGGTATGAAACCGTACCAGGGGTCGGATTCCTGCGTGGGATTGATGTATCCGTTGATCGTGGTGAGGAGTTCGTTGATGAACGCAATGTTATCCGGCGCTGTCTGGAGAGAAGAAAGTTTGTTGCTAAAATCGCTTACAATGGCGTGGAGAGGAGAAGACGGTGGAATGTTGCTAAGCATGGTGGCAACAGTCGCTTTTGTCAGCTCCGGCGACCCCCTGATGGCATCCGCCTGACGCAACCCCTCGAGGTTACGGACAAGGTCCCGGGTGGCATCGGGGCTCAATTTGCCGGTCATCTTTTCCGCGGCGTCCGCCGTATTATCCCGGGTCATCTCAACGAGATTGACGACCGGGTTGTTCGAATTGATATTTGCGTTCTTGATCTCCTCCGTATGCACGATGTCAAGGAAGTCCTGACGCTTGGCTATCTCACCGACCTCCCGGAGGCTGCCCGCATTCTGTAAAGAGGCAAAGTAGTTGGGGACGATCTTCTCATACGAGGCATTGTCGCGGATTGTCGTTGCGTCCCGGATGACCGCTTTGGCATAGTTCCTCACGGAGTCCGGCATCTTGGTGTCTATCTCGATGCCGCGGAAAATGTCATAAGCCCTGTCCGCCACACCTTCCAAGGCCCTCCTGATCTGCTGCGAGGGGCTTTCGGGTGTCTTAGCCACACGCAGATTATAGGCCTCCTCATGCTCGGTGGCGGACTTCAATCTGGCTTCAAGGGCCTCGGCCGCTTTCATATCGGAAAGACCGTAGGCCTGGCCGATCATCATCTTCAAGGGCTCGATGACGCCGCGCGAGAAGGCCGCTTCCCGAACCTGGAACACAAAAGCATCGGAAAGTTGGAGGGCCTCCTTGATCCGCGAAGCCTTCTCCAACATAGCCTGGCGCACAGGCTGGCGGAATGTCGACAAATTCACATCGCTAAGATCCAATCGGCTCTCTATCTCTCTTTTGACGATCGGCGTCAACTGCCTGTCCGCCAATTTTCCAGCTTCATAAAAGACGGACCTCTTCCCCGTACCGTCAGGCACGTCCCTCCAATTCCTGTTGATGGCCTGGATAAGGTCGGAGTATGTCCAATTGTGCGCATCCGCCACATAAAGGTCGATCTTCCCTTTATAGTCAATACCGGTCGCCCCTCTCTTGTTAGACAAAACGATCAACCTGTCTCTTGCGATCCTGTCCTTGATATTCTCAACCTGTCCAGGCGTTGAATTCTCATCTATCGTCACGATCCTGCTCCGAAGCTCGGGCAGCCGCTGTCCGAGTACTTCAAGATCCTGACGCAGACGGTTAAACTCCTTGGCGCTCTGGGCGAAAATAAGGATTCCAGCATCACTCCGCTCAAAATATCCGTCTTTTGGCAAAGCGAATCTTTCCGCCTTTATCGTGGCTGTGTCAAAACCTTTCGATTCCTTGGCGGCAAAGACCCCTTTGCCCACATTAAAGAGAAGCATCTT
>CAZCSY010000101.1:0-4952 GCA_964501505.1 uncultured Planctomycetia bacterium | reverse complement strand
TGAATAGAGGGCATAGAGTTTTTTCTCTATGCCCTTCCATTACGACGAAAAGGTCTCTTCCATCATCTTGACGAAACAGACCGGAAAGAAGCGCATGCTGCCCCAATTGCTCATGATCGAACCCGGCCGCCACACGGCCACAGAAGAAAATCCGCCCGGCACGGATAAGTTTATCTTCTGTCTGGAAGGCGAGGTTCAAATCAAAGTCGGAGAAAAGGCGTTCCCCCTCAAAAAGAACGCCAGCGCCTATTTCGATGCCGCCCTTCCCCATTCACTCAAGAACGCCGGAAACAAAAGCGCCAAGATGATCGTGGTCGTTAGCCCGGTCGCGCTCTAAGCCAAAGGGAGGAAACGATGAATCCACGAAAGAAAATTCTGATCTGTGACGACGAAGAAGGCATCCGGGAATCCCTCAACCTGATCCTCAAAGACCATCACGATCTCCACTTCGTGAAGAATGGCCCCGAGTGCCGGGAAGCGCTCGAAAAGAACCCCAACTTTGACATCGTCCTCATGGACATCAAGATGCCAAAACAAAACGGGATCGACGTCACCCGTGACATCAAATCCCGCCACCCGCATATTAAGGTAATAATAGTCACCGGCTACGCCAGCGCTGAGATCGCCCAGGAGGCCATCGCTGCCGGCGCCGACGACTACATCGCCAAACCCTTCGAATCAAAAGAAATCCTCAAGCGAGTCAGCTAAAACAACCCACACCCCATGTTTTACTTCAACCCCTATGCCATCCCGCCTTTAATTGCCGCACTTGTAATCCTCTTTCTTGGGACTTATGTCTGGTCCAAAAATATCCGTTCACTAACTAATTTTTCCTGGTTTTTGGTCTGTCTGTCTATGTTTATTTGGTTACTGGCAGATTTTTTCATGTATTCCACTAACAACTTGACTCTGGCAATCTTTTTTTCCAAAATTGTCTATGTTGGTGTTACCTTCATCCCGGTCGCGAATATAATCTTTTCATTCCGAATTTCAAAAATTCGGATTAATACTCCTCTATTTTTGACTTTAATTTTTCTGTATTTTCTTGCATTATACTTCACATTTTTCTCAACCTTAATTATCAACGGCTTTTACCACTATCATTGGGGTCTTTATCCCAAGGCCGGGCCCTGGCACTGGCTTTACCTTGTATTATGGGGATTTGCTTTCTCTCTGGGATTGGCGGCACTCCGAAGGCGAACGCTCTTGCTTCCCAAGAAAAGCGAAGAAAGACAACGACTCAATTATGCTTTCTATACTTTTCTCACAGGAGGAGTAATCGGTTCGAGTGATTTTGCGCAAAAATATGGAGTCCAATTTTATCCGTTTGGATATTTCGCTGTTCCCTTTGTTGTTGCTTTTATTTCCTTGGCTATTCATAAGCACAGCTTGATGGGCATTAATATTGTAATCAAAAGGGGCATCGTCTACTCGTCGGTCATTTCTATCCTCACGGGACTTTACCTTCTTCTTGTTATTCTCATTGAAATGTTTTTTCGCGGTTTTGTCGGCTACAGATCAATTTTTGTCAGCCTTTTGCTAACCTTCATCATCGCCCTCCTCTTCAACCCCCTGCGCAACCGCATCCAGATCCTGATCGACCGTCTCTTCCTTGGCAAGACTCCTGAAGAGATCTCCCGGGAGAACGAACTCTTAAGAAAAGAGGTCGAGCGCTCCGAGCGCCTCAAGGCCGCAAGCACCTTAGCACTGGGCCTGGCCCATGAAATCAAAAATCCTCTAACGACCATCAAGACCTTCTCTGAGTACCTGCCGGAGCGCAGCGAAGACAAAGAGTTCGTGAAGAAGTTCGCGACCATGATCCCAGCTGAAGTCGAAAGGATCAACAATATCGTCCACCGGCTCTTGGATTTCTCAAAACCTACCCCACCGAGCTTCCAGGAGACCAACATTCACTCTCTCATCAGGGACATCCTGGAATTCTTGAGCAATGACTTCCTAAAACATCACATCCGAGTCCATGAGTCCTATGAAGACACCAATCTTTCCCTACGAATCGACCTCGGCCAGATCAAGCAAGTCCTCCTGAACCTCTTCCTAAACGCCACAGAGGCCATGCCCAAGGGAGGCAACCTCTATATCAAAACCCAAAAAGCTCAGGAAGATTCCTTTGAGATCACGATCAAAGACGATGGCTGTGGCATACCCCCCGAGCACATGAAAAATCTCTTTACCCCCTTCTTCTCGACCAAAGAGTCAGGCTCAGGGCTAGGTCTATCCATCTGCCATCAGATTATCAAAAACCACGGCGGGACGATCGAGGTAGAGAGCAAAGAAGGCAAGGGGACTGAAATCAAAATCAAGCTCCTCTTAAGCAAAAATCAAGTTTGACGCGGTGGTCCGGCAAGTGAAAGAACTATCGCAAATTGCGTACCAGATTGGTAGGTCGAATCCATCGATAGCTTTCCGCTATGAGCCGCGACGATCTTTTCAATAACATAAAGGCCCAAACCTGTACCCTTTCTAGCCGTAGCCTTAGTAGTAAAAAAAGGCGTAAATAGGTTTTTCTTATCTTTTTCTTTGACTCCCATCCCGTTATCCGAAACAACTACCCTAAGAAGGCCATCATCCAAAAAAACAGACACCTCGATTTTTCCCCTATATCCCTCCTCTTTCAATAACATTTGTCTTTCTTTTATAGCATCATAGGCATTATCGACGATATTGAAAAAGACTTCCTGAAGCTGCGTCAAATTACCAAACAATTTGGGCAGTCCATCAGGGATATTTCTAACGAAATCAAACTCTTTTAACTTAATCTTATATTGAACCATATCAATGGCACCAGTGATAACGTCACGAATATCAACAGGCTCAAATCCCGCCGCGCCCGGGCGAGAGTACTTGAGCAAACCTTTAACCACCTCCCCCCCTTGCAATACATTAGCTTGAATCCGCTCAAGTCCACTCTTCACATCATTAATGGCGCTTACAACTCTCTGATCGCAATGAGAAGCATCAAGCGTCCTTAGAATATCAAGCGAATCACCAGCAATCAAAGACAAAGCATGGAAACGGTTATTAATTTGGTGTGAAAGCCCATCGGCCATGGTTCCGATAGTTGCTAGCTTTTCTGCCTGGAAAAGTTGCTCATGGGTCTGCTTGATCTCGTCATAAAACTGAGCATTTTCAATGGCCAGGGCTGCCTGGTTAGCCAAAACGGAAAAAACCGCCAAATCATCTAAACTGTATGCCCTCTTTGATCGTTTTTCTCCCAAAATTATTAAACCAATCAACCTATTTTCGACAAAACTTGGAACAACTAAAACAGCTGATAAAGAGAACATTTGATCTTTCAACAAGGAAAACAAGTTATTTTCGGGATCTTCTTGACTTCGAACAATAATTTCATCTGCAAGTAACGGCTCAGGCTTTTCTATTAACCATGAAATCAGTGGAGAATGAACATCAAGGTCTGGCGAAGAACAAGTAAACATTCCTCTTGAAGCCATCCGCACATAGGACTCTTTCTCGGGGCTCAAAAGATAAATTGAGGCGTGCTTGAGCTTTACTGCCTTTGTGACAACATGTACAATCACATTCAAAAGGCGTGATAAATCTTTGATCCTTATCATGCCACCAGAGGCTCCCTTGAGGATATTTTGATAACCCCGTTGCTCTCTGAGTAATCTATCCTCTGCTTTTTTATCAAAGTAGAGATAGAGAAAAGGGCCCGCGGTTGCCAAAAAGGTACTAAGCCCCAGCGGCAAAAACCACCAGTTGGGCCCAAAATAGCCCTCAAAACTCGGTTTTCCTAACATCGCAGTCAAAAAAGGGATACCCAAAACCATAGAATAAACAGCAACGAAAATTCCCGCTCTAGTAATGGCGACACTTATATCTAAAAGGCGATACTTTAAAACTGCATAAGCAATAATCGAACTATACAGGATTATTCCCAAATTCCCAAAAGGATAAATGTTTGTAAAACCAGGAAGAAAGTTTGTAATCCCTCCACTGAATCCTACAATTAAACCAAAAAACAAATAACGGATTTGCAATCTACGAAAACTTGTAGATTTCTGGTACTGAAGAAAAAGAATTACTTGAGAAAAAGCAACAAGCCCAATCCATGAAATTAAAAATATCACATATTCACGCCCTAGGATTGGATAATAAAATTGCGCAAAGCGATATTCAATGCCGGTAAAAAAATTAGAGGAGGGCAGCAGAAAAATAAAAAATAAAGCTAGAAAATATGAAAGAAACAAAACGACCCTACGCCTAAGTCCGCAAAACAAAAGTATACCGTGAAGCAAAAAAACAGGAATTGTAATGACTCCAAGATGCGAAAAGCGCCACCAAAACAAAGACTCAACAGGATTTAACGCTCTGCCCGCTAAAAAACCGCCCAAACCCCAAATAGCAACTGATAAATTATATATTCCCCAAATCCGATGTAATCTATTTTTCCCAAATAATAAAAATAAAAAAGACAAAGCCAAAGAAGTAACGGTCAGTAAAAAAGTTGAAGCAGTAAAAAAATTAATATCCAAGCGCATTTGATTGTTAATTAATAATTATTTATCTTTAACGTTCGCTAAAAGAATCGCAGCATCGTAACCAGCAAAAGCTGAAGAAGTTTTTAAAGCATATCGTATATGCTTATTTTCTAATTTAAGGGGGAATTTTAAAGAAATCTTTTTATTTAATTTCTTGCAATTCAAAAGAGGGAGAACGGTTGAATTCCGTAAAGAAAGAATGAGCATTATCGTTTCGACCATTCCGCTTGCGCCCAAACAATGACCAACAAAAGGCTTAAAAGCTGAAAAAACAATATTATTAAGTTCCTTTTTAAACACTTGCGAAAAGGCATTCGCTTCATATAAATCAAAAATTCCTGCCCCCACACCATGAGGGACGATAAGATCAATTTCGCTTCGCCTAATACCTGTCCGATGTAATAACTCTTCTAACATATTTTGATAGTACCG
>CAZCSY010000100.1:0-5031 GCA_964501505.1 uncultured Planctomycetia bacterium | reverse complement strand
GGTCCCTCGCCATGTGGGCGCTGGGTACGTGTTTCTTTGCCCTGCTGGTCTGGGTGGCTTTTTTCGGGTTCCGGTATTTTGTCATCGACCTCATTCATGAAGAGACGCAGTTGATTGCCGATACGGTCACGCGGCGCATCTACGCCGAGATGCTGCATCTGCGCAAAGACCTGATCTTCTACGTCGCGTCGAACGCGCGCATCGCCACCCTCCTGCAGTCGGCCGGCGGCACTTATGCGGGCAGGACCGAAGAAGAGATCTCGAAGGAGATTGCGCGGATCGACAAAGAGTGGCCGGGGACAGACTGGGAGGTCCTGCGCTCGCGTTATCTTTCCCCCGAATTGAATCTTATCTGCGAGGACCTCCGGCGTCTGGCCCGGTTGCCTGTCGTCGAGCTTTTTATGACGGACCGGCGCGGCGCGGTCGTCGCCTCCACGAACAAGACCACGGATTACTATCAGGCCGATGAGGAGTGGTGGCAACGGGCGTTCAACGGCGGCCTGGGCAGCGTCCATCATTCGGAGCTGGAGTACGACGCGAGCAGCAAGGCGGAGGGGTGGGCGCTGGCGGCGCCGGTCTTTGACGCGGACGGCGATGTTCAGGGCGTCATCAAGGTCGTCATGGATAAGACCGCGTTGTTTCATTTTCTCCTGGACGTCTTTTTGGGCAGGGGTTCCTACGTGGGGCTCTTGCGGTCGGACGGCGAGAGCATCTTCAGCCAGGGCTTTGGGAAAGAACGGGACGTCTCTTTTTTAGAGCCGCTCAGCCGCGTCGTTCTCTCTGCGAAGAAGCGCAGGCAGTTTATCATCGAGACGCCCGAAGGCCGGCGTTTCATCGCAGGGTGGGCGCGCCTGGATGCCGGCCTCCTGAGCCAGAAGTACGACGTCTTCGTGTATTGCCTCAAGGACTACCGGGAGGCCCTTGGCGCCTTCAGCAGGACGTCGCTGGGGTTCTTTGCCCTCTGGGGGGGCTCGACGGTGATCTTTTGGTTTTTTACGTCGTTGTGCGCCCGCCGGTTTCTTGCGCCCCTGTGGCAGCTCAAGCAGGGCTTTGAGTTTCTCAAGAGGGGTTTTTTGAGATACCGCCTGAGCATCCGGTCCGGCGATGAGCTGGAAGAACTGGCCGAGGATTTTAACCGGACGATCGAGGAGCTGCGTAAGAACACGGTTTCCAGGGATTACTTTGACGAGATCATCCAGCAGATGTCGGATATCCTGATCGTGACGGACGGCCTGGGAAATATCCAGACGGCGAACAGGCGGGCGTGCGAGGTATTGGGGTATGGCGACGGCGGCCTCGTGGGTAAGCCCATGTTGGATATCGTCGACCGCAGCGACCGCTACGTCATCAACTGGGGGTTGAAGGGGCTCATCGAGGAGGGGGCGCTCAAGGACAAGCGGGTCACCTTCCTGTCCCGATCGGGGCGCGCGATCCCGGTGTATCTGGGGACGCGCGGCCTGCGGGATCACGACAACAATCTCGTCGGACTCGTGTGCGTGGCCAAGGACCTGAGCGAGATGAGCCAGCTCCTGGAGGCCCTGAAGAAGTCAAACCTGGAGATCATGCGCCAGAAGGAGGAGTTGGAGAAGGCCCTCCAGGAACAGCACGAGATGCGCGACGCTATGTTGAGCGCCCTGGAGGATACGACGGAGTCCAAGAATTCCCTCGAGAAGACGTTGCAGAAGCTGCGCGAGACGCAGGGGCAACTGATCCAGGCGGAGAAGATGGTCTCTCTGGGGCAGATCGCCGCCGGGGTGGCCCATGAGATCAACAATCCGCTCTTTGTCGTCTCGGGAGAGGCCGAGATACTGGGGGCGAAGAAGGACTTGCCGTCCGCGGTCCAGGATTTCCTGAGGATCCTGCGCGATCAGGTCGAGCGCATCAACGAGGTCATCAAGCGTCTGCTGGAGTTTTCCCGCAAGCGGGAAGGGACGATGGCGGTCGTGGACGCGAATGAGCTGGTGGCCAGGAGCACGGACCTGTTGAAGTATCAGGTCCATGCGCAGGGCAGGATTGAGATGCGCCTGGAGCTGGCCTCCGAGCCCCTTCCCATCAAGGGGGACGCCAACCAGCTCATCGAGGTCTTTGTCAACGTGATGATCAACGCCATCCAGGCCATGGAAGAGGGGGGAGGCACGTTGACGGTGATGACCTTTTGTGACATGATACATTCGCCTTCCGGAGACGAAGCCAAGACACAGGTCGTGGAGAGTTCGACCCTGAGGCCGGACGTTCCCTATGTCCATGTCCAGATTATGGATACGGGTGTGGGGATGAGCCCCGAGGTCCTCCAAAAGGTCTTTGACCCGTTTTTTACGACGAAGAAGACGGGCACGGGGCTTGGCCTTTCCGTCTGCTACGGCGTCATTGAAAATCACGGCGGGGATATCGTTGCCGAGAGCACGTTGGGCCGGGGGACGACCTTTACGGTACGTCTGCCATTATACGAGGCCAAGGAGACCGAGGTCAAAAAAGATGATTAAAGACAGCGCTATGAAAAAGATTCTTGTGGTGGATGACGAGGAGCCGATCCGGAAGATGCTTGTGAAGTTTCTCACCGTAAAGGGCTATCAGGCCTGCAGCGCGGCCAGCGGCGAGGAGGCGCTCAAGCTCTTGCGGCGCGAGAAGCCGCAGGTGGTGCTTCTGGACATCCGGATGCCGGGCAGCGACGGCATCGAGATGCTGAAACAGATCAAGAAGATCGATAAGAAGGTGGACGTGATCATGATCTCGGCCATCTCAGACAGGGAGGTCGCCGAAGAGTGCATGGAGCTGGGGGCGTTCGATTACATCACCAAGCCCGTCACGCTGAGCTATCTGGAAGAATGTCTGTTGGCGAAGTTATTGGGGACCCCCTAACAGCCCAAAAGAGGAGGGGCCTAGAGACAGGGTTCTTTTTGAAAAGATCGGAAAGGGTTGACAAATTTTTTAATATATAGATACTATACTATTATGATAATGTTAATAATGTTTCTGGATGGTCGGGGCGAGAAGCCATGAGACCGCCGGCCAAGGTCCTGTATGCCTGTCGCGCATCTCTTGAATTGGCGCTTCGGTATAAAGGGGAGCGGCCCGTGCGCATCGGTCACATCGCCAAGGCGCAGAACATACCTAAAAACTTCCTGTTTCAGTTGATGATGCGCCTTAAGGGGGCCGGTATCGTTCACAGCGCGCGCGGCATGAACGGCGGATACTTCCTGGCACGTCGGCCCGCACAGATCAGTCTGGGAGAGGTCATCCGCGCCGTGGACGAGAACATCTTTTCCCGCGGCAAGAGGAGCCGGGCAGGCGAGGTCCCCGGCTCCGTCCTGCTGCGGATATGGGATGAGGCCAGCAGCGCGGCGGCGGATCTATTGGACGGCGAGACGCTGGAAGATGTCCTGCGGCGCTGTAAGAGAGAACCCATAAACTATCAGATCTGACGGCAAAAACCGGAGGCGATCATGGCCAGGAACGAAGATAAGTTGAAGATCGAATCGTTGTTGCTGCACGGCGGACAGGTTCCGGACCCCGCCACCGGAGCGCGGGCCGTCCCCATCTATCAGACGACGTCGTATCAGTTCAAGAGCAGCGAACATGCGGCCAATCTCTTCGGCCTGAAAGAGCCCGGAAATATCTACACGCGGCTGATGAATCCGACGACGGACGTCCTGGAGAAGCGCGCGGCGCTCCTGGAGGGCGGGGCAGGGGCCCTGGCCGTGGCGAGCGGCCAGTCCGCCATCACGCTGGCGCTTTTGAACATCGCGAAGGCCGGCGATGAGATCGTCTCGGCGGACAATCTCTACGGCGGCACCTACACGCTCCTGCGCTATACCTTCGCGCGCCTGGGCATCAAGGTGACCTTCGTCACGTCCAACGATATCGCGGCCGTCGAGCAGGCGATCAGCCCCAGGACCAAGGCCGTCTATGCCGAGACGATCGGAAACCCCAAGCTGGACGTGGCCGATATCGAGGCCTACGCCAGGACCGCCCACAAACACGGCATCCCGCTGGTGGTGGATAACACCGCGGCGCCGTATCTTTTACGGCCCATCGACTTCGGGGCGGATATCGTCGTCTATTCGGCGACGAAGTTCATCGGCGGTCACGGGACCTCCATCGGAGGGCTGATCGTCGATAGCGGGAAGTTCGACTGGACCAACGGGAAGTTTCCGTTGATCGCCGAGCCGGACGCAAGTTACCACGGTATCAACTTTGTCGAGGCCTTCAAGGCCCTGGGCAACGTCGCGTATATCGTCAAGGCGCGCCTGACGCTCTTGCGCGACCTCGGCCCGGCCCTGTCTCCTTTTAACGCTTTCCTGTTTTTGCAGGGTTTCGAAACCCTGCATCTGCGCATGCCGCGTCACTGCGAGAACGCACTGGCCGTAGCCCGCCACCTGGAGAAACACCCCGGCGTCTCCTGGGTCAATTATCCCGGCCTCGCGTCGAGTGCGGAGAAGACCCGCGTGAAGAAGTATCTTGCCAGGGGGGCGGGCGCCATCATCGGCTTCGGCATCAAGGGGGGCCTTGAAGCCGGGCGCAGGTTTATCGATGCGCTCGAACTGGTCTCGCACCTCGCCAATATCGGCGACGCGAAGACCCTGGCTATCCACCCGGCGACGACGACCCATCAGCAGCTTTCGCCGGAGGAACAAAAGGCGGCGGGCGTGACGCCTGATTTTATCCGTCTGTCCGTAGGCATCGAGAACGTGGATGACATCATCGCAGACATCGACCAGGCCCTGAAGAAGGCGGCGTGAGGAGCGGCCATGACACGTATCTATGACGATATCACGAAGACCACGGGCAACACCCCCCTGGTCCGGATCAATAAACTGACGGCAGGCCTGAAGGCGACGGTGCTGGCCAAGATCGAGTTTTTCAATCCTTTGTCAAGCGTCAAGGACCGCATCGGCGTGGCCATGATCGAGGCGGCAGAGCGCGACGGTCTCCTTAAGAAAGACACCGTCGTCATCGAGCCGACGAGCGGCAACACCGGCATCGCGCTGGCCTTTGTCTGCGCGGCAAAAGGGTACCGGCTCATCCTGACGA
>CAZCSY010000099.1:0-5189 GCA_964501505.1 uncultured Planctomycetia bacterium | reverse complement strand
GCGCTGCCCTCACATGGCAGAGGTCGAAGGTTCAAGTCCTTCTGCGCCCACATTTCCCGGCTCTAGCCAAGTCGAAGAGGAAGCCGACCGTGGCAAACAGTGCCAGTTGAAACACGGAGAACCGCGTGGCCCTGAACATCAAAGAAGGGCTCATCAAGCTAATCGAGCTCCAGAAGATCGACAAGGCTATCTTCGATCTCAAGAAGGAGCACGACGAAGCACCGGGCAAGTTCGCCCGGATCGACGCGACCTCAGCCGAGATGAAGGCACACCTCAAGGGCCTGGAAGAGAACCGGCAGAAGATGCTGCTGGACCAAAAGAAAAAAGAAGGGGACCTGGCGGCCAGGGAAGAAGAGATCAAAAAGGCGCAGGGCCAGCTGGGCCAGCTCAAGACCAACAAAGAGTATCAGACCAAGCTCGCGGAGATCGAAGGCCTCAAGGCCGACCAATCCGTGATCGAAGAGGAAATCCTCAAGCTGATGGAGGCGGTCGAAGCGGCCAAGACCCCGATCGAGGCGGAACGTCAACGGTTGAGTGAAGAAGAGAAAAAATTTGCGCAACAGCGCGCGACCCTCAACGACCGCGTCAAACAAATCGAAGCCGAGATCCAACATCTGGAGGCAAAGCGCAAGGTCGGGGCGGCGGACGTCGAAAAGGCCATACTCCAACACTACGAACACATCCTGCACGGCCGCGGGGACGTCGCCATCGTCCCTGTAAAAAACGGCTCCTGCCAGGGATGCCACATGCTCATCCCGCCGCAGGTGATCAACGAGATCCGCATGCACGAAAGGCTCATCAACTGCGAAACGTGCACGCGCATCCTTTACCTGGAAGACGATGTCGGCGCCCCATGAGGTATCGTTCTACATTGACGGCTCCTCGATCGGCAACCCCGGCGATGCCGGGATCGGGGTCGTCGTCGCCCAGGGGGACCACACGCTCAAGAACATCTCGGCCTACATCGGCACTCAGACGAACAACTTCGCCGAATACACGGCCCTGATCTACGCGCTGGAAGAGGCCCTGGTCATGAAGGCCCGCAGGGTCCGCGTCTTCACGGACAGCGAGCTCCTGCACCGCCAGATGACGGGCAGATATAAAATCAAGAATGACGTCCTCAAGGTTTTGTTCGGTCGGGCCGCGCGGCTGGCGGGCACCTTCGAGACCTTTGCCATTGAACGCATCCCGCGCGACAGGAACAAGGGCGCCGATAAGCTCGCGCGTCTGGCCGTCAAGAAAAAAGATGGAGCCCGCCCGGACTAAGGACCGGGGTTCCCTGTTTCCTGCTCCTTCCGGGCGGAATCCCGAGCGGCTTCCTCCGTGGCCTGTCCTTGAGTTTCGCTCAGGATGGATCTGGAATGGGACATTAAGGTCATCCAAGGGCCGCGGTTTTAAAGCATCTGGATAAAAAACAACCAAAATAGGACCGGTAGTCGCCCGTAAGCGAAGAGCGCGGGAGGAAAGTCCGAGCTCCACAGGACAGCGCAGCGGCTAAAAACCGCCGCACAGGCGTAAGCGCTTGTGCAGGATCACCCCGCCAGACTACGGCGAGGTCACTGGCTAAGGCGAGAGCCGACCAGTGAGAGCCACAGAGACGAGTCTCCCCGCCAAAGATCTCGGCGGAGAGGGTGAAACGCGGCAATCTCTGCGTGGAGCAATGCCAAGTAGACCCCGACACCCCGCTTCGGCGGGGATAGGGTGGTCCGCCCGAAAGAGCGGGGAGGGTTGGCTGCTAGAGCAGACGGAGCGATCCGCCTGTCGAGTCGAATGACTACCGCCCGCCGGTGCAAGCCGGCGCGGCACAGAACTCGGCTTACGGACTATTTTGGTATCAGTTGACTGGGATGAGATGGGAAGCCCGGCTCGCCCCGTATCACCCCGTATCGCGGGAAGGTAATATCTGGCGACACGGGGCGTTCCGCGGGAAGGCGAGGGTGGCGCGTCGGGGCGATTTATCCCGTGTCGCGGCAACAAAGGCGCCACGGGACCTTTGGCGGGATAATAGTAGCGGGTAAATCGGAGGTCACGCAATGTCTGGTCACTCAAAATGGGCAAGCATCAAACATAAGAAGGCGGCTGTCGATGCGAAGCGCGGTCAGCTCTTCACGAAGCTAATCAAGGAGCTGACGGCCGCTGCGCGGGCCGGCGGCGGCAACACCGAAACCAACATCCGCCTGCGGGCCGCTGTCGCCAAGGCCAAAGAATCCAACATGCCGTCGGACAACACCGATAAGGCGATCATGCGCGGCACAGGCGAGCTGCCCGGCGTCACCTATGAGGAGGCCACCTATGAGGGGTATGGCCCTTCCGGCATCGCCCTCCTGATCGAGGTGGTAACGGACAATAAGAACCGCACCACGGCGGAGCTGCGCAATATCATGTCGAAGAAGGGCGGGAACATGGCATCGGCCGGCAGCGTGAGCTTCCTCTTTTCGAAAAAGGGACTCATCACGATAGAAAAATCCGCCATCGACGAGGAAAAGCTCATGAACATCGTCCTGGAGGCCGGCGCGGAAGACCTCAAGGCAGAACTAGACGCCTACGAGGTCGCGACCCAACCGCTGGACCTGGAGACGGTGAAGAGCGCGATCACCCGGGCCCATGTTCCGATCCAGTCCGCCGAGGTCACGATGGTGCCCTCGACGTCCATCAAGATAACGGACAAAGGCATGGCCCAGACGATCCTGGGCCTCATGGACGCGCTTGAAGAACATGAAGACGTCCAGCACGTCTATTCGAACTTTGACATCCCGGACGCGCTCATGGAAAGCGGAGAAGGCGCCTAAATGCTGATCTGCGGCATCGACCCCGGATTGAACGTGACCGGATACGGCTTTCTCGACGTGACGCAGAAGGGACTCGTGTTGAAGGAGACAGGCTATGTGCGCACGTCGGCGCAGGACCCCCTGCCGCGCCGCCTGGCGGATATCCACCGGACGCTCAAACGCGCGTTCACACGCCACAGGCCGCAGGCCCTCGTCCTTGAAAAGCTCTATGCGCACTACCGCCACCCGGTGACAGCGTCTCTGTTGGGACACGCCCGCGGCGTAATCGCCATGCTGGCCCAGGAGTGCGCTATCCAATATTTTGAATACCCGTCCACGCGGGTAAAAAAGGTCGTTACCGGCAAAGGGCACGCCTCCAAGCGCCAGGTCCAGCGCATGATCGAGCACATGCTCGGTGTCAACGCCGAGGCGCTCGGTCCGGCGGACATCACCGATGCCATCGCCCTGGCCGTGACCCACGCGATCCACGAGCGCCAACGCCAAATGATGTCATGATCGCACGGATCGAAGGAAGACTGGTCGAGAAGAAAAACCACTCTGTGATCCTCGAGAACCACGGTGTCTTTTACGAGGTCTTCGTGCCGGAGATCTCGCTGGGCCGGCTGGACGAGACCCAGACGCCCGACGGCCGGCTGTGTCTCGTGACCTTTCATTACCACCACGTCGAGCCGGCGCGCAGCACCCCGGTCCTGATCGGATTTTTAAACGACCTGGAAAAGGATTTTTTTGAGATCTTCATCACCGTCTCCGGCATCGGGCCAAAGGCGGCCCTGCGGGCCCTGTCCCTGCCGATCGCGGTCATCGCCAAGGCCATCGACGAAGGAGATATCGGCGTCTTGCGGTCGTTGCCCGGCATCGGGCCGCAGCGCGCCAGGGAGATCGTCGCCAAGCTCCAGGGCCGGATCAGCCGCTTCGGCCTGCTGCCGAGCGCGCCGCGGACCGCGGCGCCCGGAAGCGTCCGGCGGGACCTTGAGGACGAGGCGGTCCGCGTCCTGATGCAGCTTCAATATAAGAAATCGGAGGCCAAGGAGATGGTGGCCGGGACCCTGAAGAAGCAACCGGACATCAAGGACCTCGAGGACCTCTTAAATGCCGTTTATCGACACCAACGCGCAAGGAGCTGACGTTTTATGGAAGACACGATCCAGCGGGAACGCAACAAATCGGCGATCGAGTCCCTGATCTTCATCGCGAACAAGCCCATCACCCTGGAAGAGATCCATAAGGTCATCGATGACAGGAGCCCCGCCGAGATCAAGGAGGCGGTTGAGGAGATCCGCCGCGGTTACGAAGAGCGGATGAGCGGGGTGCGTGTTGTCGAGATCGCCGGCGGCTACATGATGGTCACGACGCCCGAAAACGCAACGGCCGTCAAGGCCTTCTATAAGATCAAACACACGGAGCACCTGAGCGGCCCGTCGCTCGAGACCCTGGCCATCGTCGCGTACAAGCAGCCGGTCACGCGCGTGGACATCGAAATCATCCGGGGCGTCAACGTGGACGGCGTCCTGAGGAGCCTCGTGGAGAAGAACCTGGTGCGTGTCGTCGGCCGCAAGGAGGTCATCGGCCGGCCGTTCGTCTACGGCACGACGCGCTTCTTTCTGGATTACTTCGGCCTCAAATCGCTCACCGAGCTGCCGAAGATCGAGGAGTTCGCCCGGCAGGACATGCTCATGGACGTGAAGCTCGCCAGCGGCGAAGCGCAGATCACGCCGCTGACGCAGGAGGATGAAGAGACTTTGTCGCGCGAACAACAGGAACCCTTACCCCAAGACCCATCACAACAGCAGCAGGAAACACCGGAGGCACCCGATGCCCCTCAAGAAAATCCGTCGGCAAATTGATACCATCGACAAAGAGATCCTGAAATTGCTTAACAGGCGCGCCAACAAGATCCTCGCCATCGGCCGCCTCAAGAAAGCGCGCCGGGCCTCGATCTACGCCCCCGCCCGGGAAAAAGAGATCCTGTCGCGCCTGGAGCGCGAGAACAAGGGTCCCCTGACGCACGACGGCCTCAGGGCCATTTATCGCGAGATCATGTCCGCGTCCTTTTCACTGGAAAAACCGCTCGCCATCGCGTATCTGGGGCCGCGGGCGACCTTCACGCACCTGGCCGCGATGAAGCGGTTCGGCGCCTGTGTTACGTATCTGCCGTGCCATAATATCGGCGACGTCTTTCTCGAGGTCGAAAAGGACAACGCGGACTACGGGGTCATCCCGATCGAGAACTCGATCGAGGGCGCGGTCTCCCACACCCTCGACATGCTGGTCGATTCGGACCTCAAGATCTGCGCCCAGATCATGCTCGACATCACGCACAACCTCTTGAGCGGCGGGGCCAAGGACCGGATCCGGCGCATCTACTCCAACCCGCAGGTCTTCGGCCAGTGCCGCCTGTGG
>CAZCSY010000098.1:0-5596 GCA_964501505.1 uncultured Planctomycetia bacterium | reverse complement strand
AAGGGCTGCCTCCGTCCTGCGCCGTCGTTCCCGCATCCGCGGTACGGCTCTTTTCAGTCTCGCCAGATCTCTCCCGAATCGCCTCGTCCCTTTTTTATCGCTCTTCAGGTTGGCCGTCGCATAGAAGAGGCCGGCCAGGAACGCCGTCTGGGCCAGAAGAACCGCCAGCCCCGCGTCCGTCTTCAAATTCTTGTTTCCTTTATGAAGGAGTGCCCAGGCGTCGTCGCAGAGAACGCGCGCCAGGGCCGCAACCCGCAACGGCACGGCGACGGCGCGACGCATGTCCTTGCGGCCGTAGGCCGCCGCGTCCTCGTCGATCAAATGCTCCAGGACCCGGCGCGCGCGGCGCGCGCGTGCGCGCATCGCGCGCATCGCGGCTGCGACCGCTTTGTACTTCGGCCTTCCCAATGTGTAAGCGCTGGCCATCTCGACAAGGGCGGCGCTCGCCGCCGCCGCCCAGGCCGCCACCGCACCGCCGCCCGGCGCCGGCGTCCTGGCCGAACAATCCTCAAGAAACCTTTTTATCGAAGCATCGAGATAGCGCATGTCAGTCCATCCCCGTGATCCGGCCGGCCTGGTCCACGTCGATCTTCTCTCCGCGGGGCGTGACGGGGAGTCCCGGCATCGTCTGACTCAGGGAGGCGTGGGCCAGCACAAAGCCCGCGCCGGCCGCCAGGCGCACGTCCTTGACGGGAAAACGAAATCCGTTCGGCGCGCCCTTGACGCGCTCCTCCGCCGTGAAAGAGAACTGCGTCTTGGCGATGCACACGGGCAACCCTCCGTACCCGGCCGCCTCATAGGACCTCAGGTCCTCTTCGGCCTTCGCGGAAAAATCCAGTGAGCCGGCGCCGTAGATCTTTTGAGCGACGCACGTGATCTTGTCGCGCAACGCGACGTTATCTTCATAGAGGAACTTAAAGCGTGCCTGGCCCGCGCGCGCCGTCTCCTCGATGCTGTGCGCCAGCTCCATGGCGCCGGCCGCGCCGTCGCGCCAGGCACTGCTCACGACCGCGTCGGCCGCGCCGAACTCCTTCGCCCTGGCCCGGACGCGCTCGATCTCAGGCGCCGTGTCCGTCGCAAAGACGTTCACGCATACGACGACCGGGACGCCAAAGAGCCGCACGTCTTCGATGTGCCTCCTCAGGTTGGCAAAGCCGTCTTCCATGGCCGCCAGGTCCTCGCGAAAAAACGCCGCATCAAGCGGTTCGCCCGGCACGATCCGCAGCCGCGGGCAATGGGCCTTCAACCCGCGCACGGAACACACGAGCACGCAGACGTCCGGGCTCAACCCGCTGTAGCGGCACTTGATGTCAAAAAACTTCTCGCCCCCGCAGTCCACGCCGAAGCCGCTCTCCGTAATCACATAATCGCACAGCCCCAGGCCGATCCGGTCCGCGACGATCGAGCACGTCCCGACCGAGACGTTGGCAAAAGGCCCCGTGTGCACCAGGCACGGCGTGTTCTCGCTCGTCTGCACGAGGTTCGGCTTCAGGGCGTCTTTCAGGACCGCCGCCATCATGCCGTCGGCCTTCACGTCGTGCGCGGTCAGGAAACGGCCCGCGCGGTCGCGCGCGACGACCAGATCCTTGAGCCGGCGGCGCATATCCGCAAAGTCGCGGGAGAGCGTCAGGACCGACATGGATTCGCTCGCGGCCGTGATCTCAAATCCCGTTGCGACGTCCACCGGGCCGGTCTTGGCCTTGAGGGTATACGTAATACGCCGCAGGGCCCGGTCCCCCACGTCGAGACAGCGTCTGATCAGGATCGACGACGGCTCGATATCCAGAGGGTTGCCGTGAAAAACGGTGTTCTCGACAAAAGAGACCAAGAGGTTATTGGCCACCTCCACGGCCAGCATGTCGCCGGTCAAATGGAGGTTCACGTCGTCTGCCGGCACGATCTGGCAGGCGCCGCCGCCGGTCCCCACGCCCTTGGCGCCGAAGAGCGGCCCTAAGGACGCCTGGCGCAGCGTCGCCACGGCGCGGCGCTTCAGACGGTTCAGGGCCATGGACAGACCGATGGTCGTGACGGTCTTGCCCTCGCCCATCGGGGTCGGGGTCATGGCCGTCACCAGGACGTACTTGCCGCGGCGGGGACCCAGCCGGTCCAGGATCGAAAGGTCGATCTTCGCCTTATAACGGCCGTGCAGCTCAATCTCTGAGGGCCGAACGCCCAGGCGACGGGCCACGCGTTGAATATCACACAAACAGGTCGTCATGACATAAAAGGGATATCGGTGAGCGAAAAGGCGTTTTGAATGAGGGCGATCCGCGGCCGGTCCTCCTCCATGACGACGCTGACCACGTCAAACCGCGCCCTCCTCTCGCACCAGCCGCGGCGCTTCAGATAGGCCATCGCCAGACCCGCGAGACGACGCCGTTTTCTTGCGTCCACGGACTCAAGGGGCAGCGCGTGCGTGGCGACGCCGCGGCGCGTGCGCACCTCGAGGAAGCAGACGGTGTCGCCGTCGCGGGCCACGACGTCGATCTCGCCCCGGCGGCTGCGGACGTTGCGCTCCAGGATGCGGTAACCCTTCTTTTTCAAAAAGGAGACGGCCGCCTCTTCGCCGGCCCGGCCGACGGATATCCTGTTCATCCGTGTACTATCCCCCCGCAAAAGGTGACGCGGTGGATGGGCGACAGGCCGTGGCGCTTGATACGGCGCCGGTGCCGAAGCGTCCCATAACCCTTATGCGCCGCGAAATCATAATCTGGATATATCTTGTCGTAAATCATCATCAGGCGATCACGAATCACCTTGGCGACGATCGAGGCCGCCGCGATAGTCAGGGATTTGCCGTCTCCGCCGATGATCTCCTTGGCGGGAAACGGCAGCCGTGTGCGCAGCCGGCCGTCCAAGAGAATCTTGACGCCCTGGGGGCCGATCCCCTTTTTTGCCAGCCGCGCCAGGAGCCTCGCCACCGCTGCGTCTACCGCAAAGGAAGCGGCCTCGGTGATGCGCAGCGCGTCGAGAACCCCAACGTCCACCACCGCCACGTCAAAAAAGGCCTTCTCGCCCAGTTCCAAAAAGGCGCGCTCACGCTGTTGGGGCGTGAGCTTCTTGGAATCATCCAGGCGAGCCGTAAAACGATGCGTCTTCAGGTAAACGGCCCCGACCAGGAGGGGCCCCGCCAGCGGACCGCGGCCCGTCTCGTCGACGCCGATAACGGTGGCGTACCCTTCTTTTATGGCTTTGCGTTCGTAATACAGCACGACACCGCCAAGGCTGTGACGCGGTCCTGTCTGATATCAGGCGGCTTGCTCGCGGGCGACATCGGGCTGGGCCTTGGTGGCGATCCTGGCCGCCTTGCCGATGCGGCCGCGCAGATAGTAAAGCCGCGCCCGATGCACCTTCCCTTTTTTCACGACCTCGATACGGTCAATGCTGGGCGCGTGCAGCGAAAAAGTCCTCTCCACGCCCTCGCCGTACGAGATCTTGCGCACCGTGAACGTGGAGGAGAGCCCTTTGCCGCGCCTTTCGATCACGATCCCCTCAAACGGGTGGATGCGGAACTTGTCCCCTTCCGGGATCTTGACCAGGACCCGCAGGGTATCGCCGACGTTAAATTGGGGAAAATCCTGGCGCAGCATCAACCCCTCGATAAGCTTGATTTTTTCCATCGTGATTACCTCCGTTTTACCCGCTACTGTTATCCCGCCGAAGGTCCCGTGTCACCAGCTTTTGCTTTCATGTGATACGGAACCGAAGGTCCCGTGGCGCCCGTTTTATGGCGGCACGGGATAAAACGCCCCGCCTCGTCCGCCCTCGCCTTCCGGCGAGCCGGGGCCAACACTACCTTTGTCTCTTTAACAGATCCGGTCTCAACTTTTTGGTCAGCCGTTCAGATTCGCTCTTCCGCCACGCGGCGATCGCCTGATGGTTACCCGTCAAGAGCACCGCGGGCACGCGCTTTCCTTTGAAGACCGGCGGACGGGTGTACTGCGGGTATTCCAGTAATCCGCCTTCAAATGTCTCTCGGCGCGCCGACTCCCTATTGCCCAGGACGCCGGGGATGAGGCGCGCCACGGCGTCGATCACGACCATCGCCGGCAGCTCGCCGCCGGTCAGGACATAGTCGCCGATGGAGAGTTCTTCGTCGGCGCAATAGCGCGCGACCCGCTCATCCACGCCTTCGTAGCGGCCACAGATCAATATCAGGTGCTTCGCCTTTGCGAGTTTGACAGCGGCGCGCTGCGTCAAGGGCCGCCCCCGCGGCGAGAACAGGATAATCTTTCGCTGAGACGTCCTGACCCGGACGCGCTTCAAGATCTCCTCCACGCAGGAAAAGATCGCCTGCGGGGTCATCACCATCCCGGAGCCGCCGCCGTAGGGCCGGTCGTCCACCTTGCGGTGCCTGTCCGTCGCGTGGGCACGAATGTCGTGGACGACGATGCGAAGCTTGCCGGCCTTCTGGGCGCGTTTCAGGATCGACTCGTCCAGCACGGGTGCAAACATCGACGGAAAGATCGTCAGGACGTCGACGCGCAAAAGTACTCCTTCGGAACCCCGCCCCTCTCGCGGGGCGACGTCCCGGATCACTCTTCATCCACGGCAGCGCCCGTGGCATTCAGATACCCGGATTCAAAATCCCTTCGAAAATCCGCGAAACGGCCCTCGCGGATCGCCTGCCGGGCCCTTGCCAGCAATCCCAGGAAAAAATACACGTTGTGGAACGAGACAAGGCTCATCCCCAGGATCTCCCCGGCGTTAAAAAGGTGCCGCAGATAGCTCTTCGTGAAGCTCCGGCAGCAATAACACCCGCACGCCGGATCGAGCGGCGTCTGATCGTGGGCGAAGGCGCCGTTACGCACGGTCAGCTTGCCCCGGCTCGTGAACGCCGTGCCGTTGCGGCCATAACGGGTCGGCACCACACAGTCAAACATGTCTATACCCAGAGAAACCGCCTCGAGAATGTCCTCCGGCAGGCCAACACCCATCAGGTACCTCGGGGAGTCGACGGGCAGATGCGGCACCGTAGAGCGGAGGATATTATACATTAAATCCTGCGGTTCGCCAACACTTAATCCGCCTAACGCGTAGCCTTGAAAGCCAATGGCTTTGAGCTCTGTGGCGGACCGCTCTCGCAAGTCATCATAGGTCGATCCCTGGATGATCCCGAACAGAACCCCGCGGCCGTTCTCTTGCCAGCGCCCCCTGGACCGCCTAGCCCACAGGGTCGTACGCGCCAGGGCCTTTTCAGCGAGATCCCGAGAGGTCGGATAGGCAACGCACTCATCCAGCGGCATCACGATGTCCGAACCCAAGGCATTCTGGATGTCCATAACGTCTTCGGGCCTCAGGAAGTGCCGCTTGCCGTCCAGGTGGGACTGAAACGTCACCCCCTCATCCTTGATCTTGCGCAACAGGGCGAGGCTGAAGATCTGATAGCCGCCGCTGTCCGTGAGAATGGGCCCGTCCCAGTTCATGAAGTGGTGCAACCCGCCTGCTTCCTGAATAACGTCAAGGCCCGGTCTCAAAAAGAGGTGATAGGCGTTGCACAGGACGATCTGGACGCCGGCCTCGTGGAGCTCGCGGGGCGCCAGTGTCTTCACCGTCCCCTGCGTCCCGACCGGCATGAAGACCGGCGTCTCGAGCG
>CAZCSY010000097.1:0-5600 GCA_964501505.1 uncultured Planctomycetia bacterium | reverse complement strand
CGGCTCCTGCTGGCTTAATATAAATAATTCCAAAGTGCTGTTGTCAGGCACATCCATCAATTCCACTGTGCCGATGCCTCCGGAAAAGCTTACAGAGTAACTACCTGCTTTATTGCCTGCACTAACATTCCATTTTTGCGGCAGTTGAACGCCGTAATAGTTTTCTACTGCATCCCGGTTGAGGTATAGACTCAAAGCCACTGAGATATTTCCCTTGTTCGCTGTTTCCGTAGATACTGGCTTTAATGACGATGGATTGATTCCTGCCGCATTGCGCTTGTTAGCTAATGGGCCGAAACTGAATAATGCAAGGATAACCAGCGCGATTATAGTCAAAATAAAAACAAAGATTACTTTTTTGTTCATGCTAATCCATCCTTTTAAGATTTATCTCTATTAAAATATATCTAACCCCTTCACTCCAAAGCATTTACCAGTTTTATAATCCTCAAAATCATCACGCGGTACTTACACCAACGGTCAGCCGAAAACTTTAATATAGACCTTTTTCATAACGCTATTGATTTCAAAGGGTTAAAAGTTTGCTATCACCACAAACGTCACGTTCATTCATCGGTTTACTTAGGCACGCTTTTAACTTTCTTTATTATTTTCTTGACCAGCTCCGAATTGGGAATAATTATTTCTCCATCTTTAGCGGCTATTTTTGTAACGACAAGATCCATGGTTTTTATCTGGCCTGATAGGGAGTCAAATTCTATTGTATCGCCTTGTTTATATTCCTCCATAAGGATCCTGCCGGCTAAAATACTCGAAACAATCTCTCTGCCTCCAGTAATAAAGAGCAGGCAAGTAATCAACGGCACGACGCCGAAGATAATGACAAGGGAGGTCTTTGCTACACCCAGGTATTCCAGGCATATCATTACAGCCAGCGCCATGACAAGATAACGCGCTGCTTTGCCCAACGCGCGATAAAAATGTATGCCTGCTACATGAGAAGTCGCTTCTACGAGTTTTCCTATAAACTGGCTCAAGAATATACCCGTGGCGAGAAGAATCAAGGCGACGACAAACTTAGGTATGTAAGAAAGGGTCTGTTGTATGAGCTGCGAGGCCGTATTGAGTTCCAAGGCATCAAAGGCCATCACTAAGGCGCTAAAAATAATGATCCAATAAAAGAGCAACCCGACAAGAGAAGAAGGCTTTTTTTGAATTCCGCCTTTTTCGAGGAAATGTTTTAGACCGGTCTTCTCGGATAACACATCAAACCCCAACGCCCTAAAAAGCTTTGAGACTATTTTCTTAAGGAGCACCGCACAAATCCAACCGATTAGAAAAATAATTATGGCAAGCGCGATTTTAGGGCCTGCGTCCACAATAAATTGGTATGTCTGCTCGAGTTTTTCAACAACCAGATCCTGAAATATCCCGCCAAATTTAGACATGATTATCCTCCCGTTTAATCATCGTTTTTTAAGAAATCTTTTAGTTTTTTCAAGGGCCCTTCCGCTATCTTCCCGCTTTTTTCGATAACTTTTTCTATCTCGGTTTCTGATTTCTCGGCAATTCTTTCTGTAAACTGATCGACCCTTCTTAAGATGTTATCCGTTTTCTTCATCTCAAAAATAAAAAAATCTGCCGTGCCGGCAATCCCTGTCTGTGGATTCAAATCGTTCTTTAACTGCATGATAACCGCCATCGGCGTCGAAGCTGCCGGCTCGCTGACTTTCAGAATGAAAAACAACGTCAGAGCTTGAAAAGCGGCAGAAATTAAAAAAATCAAATGGAGATTGGAAATCTGGTAAGCAAGCAGTGTAAAATGAAAGTTTTCAAAAATTTTGGACAGCCATCCACCGATCATGGGAGCAATCCCTCCGATTATCCCGGTAATGGCCGCAAATAAGGCGAGATACACGGATCTGCCTTCCCGGGGAGAAAGCTTAATGAGAATATTGAATTGTGAAAGGGATGCTCCCGCCATAAAAGCACCGGTTAATACATGCGCTGTCATTATCGGTATATAATAATTTTTTGGAAGCGCAACTATCCATAAAAATGGCAGGGCAGCTAAAATCAAGCCGGATACGATAATCACCGGTTTATTCCCTAACTTGTCAGAGATAGAGCCCCATATCTTCATCATAAACAATGTCGCTAACATAGCAAACGTTCCAAAAATCGTTATGGTTGAAAAATCTATTTTCAAAATGTTAATCATAAAAACGCCATAGAAGGGTGCGGCCATCTGAACGCCGAATATCCAGCATGAAACATAAATAATAAGTACGAGAAAATTATGATTTTTTAAGGGTTTTAAAAATAGCGAAAAATCTATCGGGCCTTTTGGGGTTTGCGTTGTGCTTGGTGCCTCGGGTATGCGAACCAGAAACCATGTGCTGAATAATCCTGCCGCTAACCCTAAAGAAAAAATGCTGATGTAACTGTAGGGATTATCGGCACCGAACCGTATTTCCCAAAGAGATAAAAATTTCCCGGCGGCGAGGATGGCCACCGTTCCGGCAGCCGAGGCAATCATATTGCGCTTACCAAAATATGTTCCCCGAACATGCTCCGGAACCAAATCGCTCATCCAGGCCAACCACGCTACTCCGGATAACGAGCCTAAAAGACTTGAGGCTGCAATAACAATGACCAAGACTAAAACACGTCCATCGGAAAAAGATGAAAAAACGGCCATAGGAAGCATGATGATGGCAACCCATAGCAAACGACTCATAACGACACAAACAAAACAGAGCATCTTTCTTTTGCCTGTTTTTTCAATCAAATACGATCCGAAAATTTGGATAAGATTTGCCAGCATGGGCAATCCGGCAAGAAATCCAATTTGCTCTGGTTTGGCTTTTAATATCTTTAAGGCAAAACCCATAAGGAAAATCCCACCCGCCAGCGACCCCATAACGGCGGACAGGGCACCGTCGATGATCGAGAGATTGAGGGCTTTATTTTGTGTTTTTGTGTCCATGGAAACCCCCCGGGCAAACCCCGGTTTATTTCAAAATAATAATGAAAGTTCCCGCCGTGACTAAACAAACACCAAACCACTGATGGACGGCTAAACGTTCGCCCAAAAATAAAAGCGCAAGAACCACCGCAAAAACCAAACTTAATTTGTCAATCGGAGCCACCAATGACGCCGGTCCAGACTTCAGGGCACGAAAATAGCAAAGCCATGAAAGACCCGTGGTAATGCCGGAAAGCATAAGGAATATCAGACTATGCCTGTCTATCAAAAATGGGTTTTTCCATTCACGGCGAAAACCAATGACTAAACCTAAAAATATAATAATAACGATCGTCCTTATAAGCGTGGCCAAATTTGACGAGATATTCTTAACGCCTATTTTTGCCAATACGGCCGTCAATCCAGCAAAAAGAGCCGATCCAACCGCAAATATTTTCCAATCTAACATCACAACCCCCTTTCTTACCTTTAACCCTTCGCCCCCTTTTCCTGGCTCAGGCCTCAATCTTTTTCCATTTCAGAAATTCTCCCATCAAATCTATAATCCCAAGGAAAAAAGCCGCAACACATAATCCGATTAATTTTGCGTCCGTTCTTTCGTGCTCTATCAAAAATTCGTCTTTCAGATGGAACACAATAACTAAGATCATCATCCAAAGAAATAATTTATATTCCTGGCTTTTAACGAGACGCCTCCAACTAAAAGACCATTTTTCGCCTTCACGATAAGGGAAAACAGTCGGCAGTATTGCCGGAATTTTATTTTTATAATCGATGTATTGCTGTTTAAATTTTTGTTCCAACATCTGCTCTTCTTTTTTAATTGTTCGGCCGTATACGCCTATCATTATTAAAAGCAATAAAATACCTGCATAATAAATCTTCAGCATAATTATAAAACCAAGAACAAGCAGCATCGTACCCAGATAAAGAGGGTGTCTTACGAAAGCATAGGGACCCGAGGTAGTGAGTTTTTCTAACTTGATGGCATACCCATTCGCCCAACTTCGCAGGAAGAGACCGGTTAAAATAAACCAAATCCCCGTCATCAGTGACTTATCATCAGAAGTGGAAAAAAGAATGACAAAGACACCAAAAGGGTAAAGAATCGCGAAACGTAATTTAAACCACCGTTTAAACCTGTTTTGAAAACTCATTTAACCAGCGCCTCCGCTATGTTCCCCCCCCCCAGCCCGCCTGGAGCGCCGCCATCGGTCCGCCGAAGGTTTTTCAGGAAAATCTACATGGGGGGGCTTTAAGGGACACAATCCTCCGGAAGCGGCGGTCCAGCAGACCCCGGCCCCCGGAGCACCTCCTTGCGTGGTTTGGAGAAT
Organism: uncultured Planctomycetia bacterium; assembly: GCA_964501505.1. Taxonomy (GTDB): domain Bacteria; phylum Omnitrophota; class Gorgyraeia; order Velamenicoccales; family Velamenicoccaceae; genus CAZCSY01. The sequence continues at coordinate 1,316 of CAZCSY010000097.1, read as the reverse complement.
AGATCCTTGCCCGGCTTAAGCAATAACCTTGTAGATCTTGTCGTTGGGGTGCACCTTTTGCGCGACCTTCACGCCGATCGTGTCGCCCGCCTTGGCCTCGGTGACGCTGGCGTGTTCGATCTGCATCGAATCGATGGTCTGGCTGAAGTCCTCGGAGTGGCCTTTGATGCGGATGGTATCGCCGACCTTGAGGTCGCCCTGAAGGGCGATGATCCCGACGTTGAGATTTCCATAGTAGTGGGTAATCGTGCCTATCTCTTTCTCCTGCATGACACCCTCCCTTTTGTTATGGGCATGTGCCCAAACCGTTTAAAATTTCCCAAACCTGATCGCCCCCTGACTCACGCCACGGTCGTCCTTGTTAAACGCTCCCTCGCAAACACCGTCTTACCTCAGGCTGACGAGGCTGGATGTCGCAAAATTGGTGTCGCTGGTAAGATTCACCCCGAGCTTGCGCAACCCCGCCTCGTCGCCGGGCGTCGGCATGTGCGTCATGTGGACGTCGCAGCCCTTCAGTTCCTTGAGCTTCTCCATCGCCTCTTGCGCCGTAGGATTTGTCGCGGCGCTGATGCTCAAAGCGATCAGGACCTCTTCGAGATCCAGGCTCACGGTCTTGGCCCCCAGCACATCCTGCTTGAGCCTGCCGATCATCTCGATGACCTGGGGCGACAAGAGGTGGATCTTATCCGGGATGTCCGCCAGTTCCTTGATGGCATTCAGGACGACGCTGGAGGCCGAGTGCATCAAAAGCGAGTTTTTCCCGGTGATGATGGTCCCGTCCGCCAGCCCGAGCGCCGCACCGCACGAGATGATATCCATTTCTTTAGAGTGTTTTTCCTGGGCGGCGCGCCGGGCCGGTTCCACCACGCGGCGGTGCTCCGGTTTGAGCGACAACCTCTCGAGGAGACGCTCGACGCGCTCGATCGTCTCCTTCTCGGTCAAGCCCATGGCGTACTCGCAGGAATAGCGAAAGTAGCGGGCGATGACCTCCTGCTTGGCCGCCTCGCGGACCGCCTCGTCGTCGACGATGCCGAAGCCCGCCTTGTTGACGCCCATATCGGTCGGCGACTGATAAACGGCATCCTGACCCATGATCTTCTCCAGGATCTTTTTTATAACAGGAAAGACCTCGACATCCCGGTTGTAATTCACCGCCGTCTTCTCATGGGCCTGCAGGTGAAAAGGATCCACGAGATTGAAATCGCCCAAATCCGCGGTCGCCGCCTCATAGGCCAGGTTCACCGGGTGGCTGACCGGCAGGTTCCATATGGGGAAGGTCTCAAACTTGGCGTAGCCGCTGCGCACCCCCTTCTTGT
>CAZCSY010000096.1:0-5683 GCA_964501505.1 uncultured Planctomycetia bacterium | reverse complement strand
ACGCCCAGCGTGTACTTCAAAAAGAGGTTGTAGGTCTGCTTGTCAAAGCGGCCGTTGCGCTGCAGGAAAGGCATCCCGGTGACCTGTCGGATCACCTCCTGGTCCGTGACCCAGATGTTGCGCCTCTTGACCTCGTGCAGGATGATGAGCCGTTCCCAGGTCGCCTGGACGGGGTTCAGGAAGGCGGCGGCCTCCCTGGCCTTGTCGCCGTACTGGTAACGCAGCTGGATGCGCCACGTCTGGTAGGCCTGGCGGAATTTCTCGATACCGACCTTTTCATCGAACATCCGGCCGGCGATGTTGGGGGCCTTGTTCTTGTTCATGACGCTGGCCGATCCCCAGACGACGAAGGCGGGGATGATGAGGGCGGCCAGCACGTAGAAGATCTTTTTTGATACCTTCTTGTTGCGCAACAGCTTAAGCACGAGAGGCTCCTTCGTAAGTCTCTGCATTATACAGCACCATATTTTCCTTTACAAAGCAATTTTTCAAATGTATAATAACCCCGCCAATGAGCACAAAAGCCAATAAAAAACTCAAAGTCGGCATACCCAAAGGGAGCCTGAGCGAGGCGACTCTCAGGATGTTCGCCAAGGCGGGTTTCAACGTCAATGTCAGCTCCCGTTCCTACATTCCGGTCATCGACGATATCGAGATCGAGCCGATCATGCTGCGCGCCCAGGAGATGTCCCGCTACGTGGAGGACGGTGTCCTGGACTGCGGGATCACGGGCAACGACTGGATCCTGGAGAACCGTTCGGACGTGGTGCGGCTGGCAGACCTGGCCTACGGCAAACAGGGCATGAGCCCCGTACGCTGGGTCCTGGCCATCCCCGAGAAGTCCCCGATCAAGAGCATCAGGGATCTCCAGGGCAAGCGGATCGCGACCGAACTCGTCCAGGCGACCAAGGATTTCCTGAAGAAGAACCGCGTCAAGGCGCACGTCGAGTTCAGCTGGGGGGCGACGGAGGTTAAGGTCGCCGCAGGGCTCGTGGACGCCATCGTCGAGCTGACGGAGACGGGCTCGAGCCTGCGGGCGCACAACCTCAAGGAGATCGTCACCCTGTGCACCTCGACGACCCAGTTCATCGCCAACAAGGCGGCGCTCAAGGATACGTGGAAGAAGAGGAAGATGGAGGAGATCATTCTTCTTCTGCGCGGCGCCATCGAGGCCGAGGGCAAGGTGGGTCTCAAGATGAACGTGCGCGCGGAGCGTCTGGCCGGCCTCCTGCGGCTCCTGCCTGCCCTCAGGAAGCCGACGATTTCCCATCTCTCCGACCGGCGGTGGGTGGCGGTGGAGACGGTCATCGACGAGAAACTGGTCCGGCGGCTCATCCCGCAGCTGAAAGAGGCGGGCGCCGAAGGGATCATCGAATACGCGCTCAACAAACTCATTCCATAAACGGTGGGTAAGCCCTATGCCGTGTGGCCGTAAAAGAAAAAGAAGAAAGATCAAGACGCACAAGAGAAAAAAGATGCGTCGCAAGCTTCGGCACCTCAAGAAGAGAGATTGGGGATAAGGGGGGCCGGGCCCGGGGCCCGTTGCGCTTCGTCCCGTTCTCTTTCAACTTGAGGCAGCGTGTCGTGCCGTGGTGCGGGCTGCTGGGATGTCTTCTTTTGTCGTCGTGCGCGTCTGTCCCTTTGCGGGTACCGCTCGCCTCGACCCGTCGCGTCGGCGCTGCCTATAGCGAATATCTGCACGGGCTCATGAAGGACGCCGTGGGCGAAAACGCCCAGGCCCTGTCCCACTACGAGAGGGTCCAGCGGTGGGATGACGCGAGTGCTGCGCCGCATGTCCGCGCCGGGCTCGACTACCTGAGACTAAAAAAGATCCCCCAGGCCATCCGGGCCTTTGATAAGGGCGTGCGCCTGGACCCGGACGATGAGAACGCCCGTTTTGTGCTGGCCCTGCTTTACGTGCAACGCCAGGAATATGACAGCGCCGTCCGACACTATGAATATCTGCTGGCCGGAAACCTTGAGAATAAGGCGCTGCACCTTAAGCTGAGACGCATCCTGTCTCAGCTTAATTTTTTGATGGGCCGCGACGAGGAGGCCCGCGCCCATATCGCCGAGGGGATGCTTCTTAATCCCCTGGATCCGGAGATCCTGTTCTTCAAGGCGGTCATGGACAGCGATGCCGGCCGGCAGGACGAGGCGATAGAAAGTCTCCGGCAGGTCCTTGAAAGCATTCCCCGCCATACCGACGCCATGAACAGTCTGGCGTACGCGTATGCCCAGAAGGGCGAGAATCTCGTGGAGGCTCTCGCGCTCGCCGAGGACGCCGTCCAGGCGAACCCGTTCAGCGGCGCGTACCTCGATACCCTCGGCTGGGTCCACTTCCGGCTGGGCCAGATCGAAGAGGCGATCGGTTTTCTCGAGCGCGCGGCGAAGCTGATGATCGAACCCGAGATCCTGAACCACCTGGCCGAGGCCTACCGGGAGGCCGGCCGCCTCGAGGAGGCGCGGGCCACCTGGCGCCGTTCCCTGGCGCTCGACCCGGATCAGGACGACGTCCGTCAGGCCCTGAAGGAAACGACACAACGTCCCCATGGTCATTGATTCCAAAAAAATCCGTGAACTCGAACAGAAGGCGCGCCAGGTGCGCCTCATGATCGTCGAGATGCTGGCGCGCGCCGGTTCCGGTCACCCCGGCGGCTCGTTGTCGAGCACCGATATCCTGACGGCGTTGTATTTTTCGGTCATGCGCCAGCGGCCGAACGACCCGGACTGGCCGGACCGCGATCGTTTTCACCTGTCGAAAGGGCACTGCTGTCCGGCGCTCTACGCGGTGCTGGCGCTCCAGGGATACTTTCCCAAAGAAGAGCTCCTGCGCCTGCGCAAGCTCGGCAGCATCCTCCAGGGGCATCCGGACCGCCACACCCCGGGTATCGACGTGTGCAGCGGTTCGCTGGGGCAAGGGCTGTCCGTCGCCCTCGGCATGAGCCTGGCCGCCCGCGTCGACGGCAGAGATTACCGCACGTACTGTTTGCTCGGTGACGGAGAGATCCAGGAAGGTAACGTCTGGGAGGCCGCCATGGCCGCGGCGCACTATCGCTGCGACAACCTGTGCGCGATCCTCGACTATAACGGCTTCCAGATCGACGGCCGCGTTTCCGATATCATGGCCGTGGAGCCCTTGGCGGACAAGTGGCGCAGCTTCGGCTGGTATGTCTTTCAGGTCGACGGCCACAACATGGCCGTCCTCATCAAGGCCCTGGAGACGGCGAAGAAGATCAAGGAGAAACCGACCATCCTCATCGCCAAGACGATCAAGGGCAAGGGCGTCTCGTTCATGGAGAACGTCGTGGACTTCCACGGCCGCGCGCCGAAGAAGGACGAGACCGAGCTCGCGATCAAGGAGCTTTCCTGAAGGCGAAAGACGAGACGCCGTGAGCCGGAGGCAGGGGGTTTCGTCCGGCGAGGTCGCTGAATATGGCTGAGATGCTTTATCAACGGGATGTGTACGGCACGACGCTGGTCGAGCTCGGCAAGCGGTGCGCCGATATTGTCGTCTGCGACGCAGACCTTTCGGGGTCGACGCGCACGGCCTTCTTCGGCAAGGAGTTCCCCGATCGGTTCTTCAACTTCGGTGTGGCCGAGCAGAACATGATGGCGACCGCGGCGGGTCTGGCCAGTTGCGGCAAGGTTGTCTTTGCCTCGACCTTTGCGATGTTTGCCACGGGTCGCGCCTGGGAGCAGATCCGTAATACCATCTGTTACAGCAATCTGGACGTCAAGATCGTCGCCACCCACGCCGGTATCACCGTGGGTCCCGACGGGGCGAGCCACCAGGCCCTGGAGGACATAGCGATCATGCGGGCGATCCCGAACCTCAGGGTCATCGTGCCCTGCGACGGGCCGGAGACCCGCGAAGCGGTCCTCGCGGCCTTCGAGACGCCGGGCCCCTTTTATATACGCCTGGGCCGCGCCAAGGTGCCGACGGTCGAACAGAGGAAGTCCTTTGCCCTCGGTAAGGGCAACGTCCTCGTCGAAGGCAGGGATGTCGCGATCATCGCCTGCGGGATCATGGTCGTTGAGGCGCTCAAGGCCCGGCAGGAGCTGGCGGACAAGGGTATCTCGGCGCAGGTGATCAACATGGCCTGCGTCAAGCCGCTCGACGAAGAACTGCTCTCTAAGGCGGCGGCGTCCACAAAAGGCTTTGTTGTTTGCGAAGAGCACTCCGTGACCGGCGGGTTGAGCTCGGCCATCGCGGAGTTCGCCGCAGAGAATTGTCCGGTGCGCATGGCCTCTATCGGCGTGCGCAACGCCTTCGGCCAGTCAGGCGACGAGCCGGACCTTCTGAAAGAGTACCATCTGACCGCCCCGGATATCGTCGCGGCGGCCCAGCGTCTTTTGTCCCGCCGCGCGGGAGAATGAAGAAAGATCGCCCGGCGGGATGTCACGCAACGCCTGCCTGCGGCAGGCAGAGCAAGCCCCATAGGTTTTCCTTCATCGAAGTAAGCGTCTCTCCATGAACGCCCTTGTCCTGTCTTCTCCGGCGAAGCTCAACCTGTATCTTGACGTGTTGGGCCGCCGGCCCGACGGATACCACGAACTTATTACTCTCTTCGAGCGCATCTCCCTGGCCGATACCCTTTTCATCCGGCGCACGCGCCGGCGCGCTATCCAGGTGACCTGCACCGATCCCACCGTGCCTTGCGACAGGCGCAATCTCGTCTATCAAGCCGCGGCGTTCCTGCGCCGCACCTATGGCGTCAAGGAGGGCATGCGTATTGATATTAAAAAGAACATCCCCGTGGGCGCAGGCTTGGGCGGGGGGTCGAGCAATGCGGCGACAGCCCTCTTGGCCATGAACAGGCTCTTTGGCCTGAAGATTTCCCGCGCCGGCCTCATCGAGCACGCGAATGAGCTTGGTAGTGATGTTGCCTTCTTCGTCCTGGGCAGAAAGTGGGCGCTGGGCCGGGGCCGGGGAGGGGACCTGACTGAGATCAAGGTCTCCGGCCGCCTCAAATTTTGGCATCTCTTGGTGGTGCCCAAGGTTTCGATCCTGACGAAAGAGGTCTACGGGGCCCTGAAGAGGCAGGGTAAGGGGGGCCGCAGGGGCCGGGGTACCGGCGCAACTTTCGGGTTGACAAAGAAAGGGGGCGGTGTTAATATATTGCTCCCTTACCTTAAGGAGAAGGATATCTCGTCTCTTGATAGGGCCCTGTACAACAGATTAACGGAAGTCGTTCTAAATTCAAATACTTTCGTTTCTGAAGTATATAACTCGCTACACGCGTGTAACTATGGGCGCGTGCATATGTCCGGTAGCGGCCCGACCCTTTTTGTCCTCATGAGGGATTATGCTGAGGCACAAAGGGTTTTTTATGCCGTGCGCCGCCGGTTTCGAGACAGATGCCGTGTGTTCCTGGCGAGTACCTGGTAGCGCGCCTGAGCAGCAGGAGGAGGGGGGAAGGCGATGGAGATTACCGAGGTAAGAGTTTTTCTCAAGGAGAGTCCCGATAAGAAATTGAAGGCTTACGCGACGGTCACGTTCGATAACGCATTTGTCGTCAGAAATATTAAGGTCATCGAAGGCACCAGCGGATTTTTTATCGCCATGCCTTCGCGTAAGCTCAAGGTGCCGTGCCCGAAGTGCGGATATCGCAACGAGGTGCGCAGCAAGTATTGCAATCAGTGCGCGACGCAGCTGCCGGCCGTGGCCCGGCCGACGGGC
>CAZCSY010000095.1:5200-5851 GCA_964501505.1 uncultured Planctomycetia bacterium | reverse complement strand
CCAGGGGCTGCTGAAAATGGTCAGCACGCGTCGCCGCCTGCTCGCATACTTGAGGGAGCACGATACCAAAAAGTATGAGGAGCTTCTCGCGAAACTCAGCTTACGTAAATAATAGAATAAAAGGGGAGTATTATGGCACGTCACAAAACAGAAGTTCCCTTCGGGAACGGTTCCATGATTTTTGAGACAGGCGCGCTCGCCAGGCAGGCGGACGGCGCCGTCGTCGTTCGGATGGGCGGCACGGTGGTGCTGGTCTCGGCATGCGTTTCAAGAAATATACGGGAAGGTATCGACTGGTTCCCGTTGACCGTCGAGTACCAGGAAAAGACATATTCCGCCGGTCGCATCCCGGGCGGATTCTTTAAGCGCGAAGGCAGGCCCTCGGAGAGCGAGATCCTCGGCTGTCGTCTCATCGACAGGCCGATCCGTCCGCTCTTTCCGGAGGGTTTCCGCAACGACGTCCAGGTGGTGGCGATGGTCCTTTCGAGCGATGGCGCCGTCGACCCGGACATGCTGGCCGTGAACGGCGCCTCCCTGGCATTGGGGATATCGCCGATTCCGTTTGCCGGGCCCATCGCAGGATGCCGCGTGGCGCGGACAGGGGGTCAGCTCATCCTTCAGGTTTGGTGAGACTTACGGCCAGATCAGAGG
>CAZCSY010000095.1:0-5190 GCA_964501505.1 uncultured Planctomycetia bacterium | reverse complement strand
GGCCGGGGTGGTCACAAAATCATAACCCCCCCTTCCGCCGCGCGCGGGGCCGCCGAACTGGTGGTCGTCGTCGTCGGTACCAAAGAAAAGGTGATCATGATCGAAAGCGAGGCGCAGGGTGTCTCGGAAAAGGATGTCCTGGAGGCGCTGCGTTTCGCGCACAAGGCCTTGCATCCGCTTATTAAGATACAGGAAGATTTCATCGCCAGGGTCGGTAAGCCGAAGATGAGCTTTGAGCCCAAGAGCGTCGACCCGAAGGTGGTAGATGCCGTCAGGGCCGTGTATCAGGGCCGCATCAAGGCGTATTGCCGCATCGCCGAAAAGGGAAAGCGCGAGGAAGAGGCGAGGACGATCGTCCAGGAAGCCCGGCAGAGGTTCTGCGTCGAGAAAGAGGAGGATCCCTTCTGCGAAGGGGACGTCGGGGCGGCCATCGACAAGATCGAGCAGGAAGAGGTCCGCCGGATGGCCCTTGAGGAGAAGATCCGGGTCGACGGCCGCAAGCTCGACGAGATCCGGCCCATCGATTGCGAGATCGGCGTCCTGCCGCGCACGCACGGTTCCGGGCTCTTCACGCGCGGACAGACGCAGAGTCTCGCCGTGACGACGCTGGGGACACGGACGGATGAGCAGCTCATCGAGGCCCTGGAGGGCAAGAGTTACAGGAAGTTCATGCTCCACTATACGTTTCCGCCTTTCAGCGTCGGCGAGGTCAAGCCGGTGCGCGGACCCGGCCGGCGCGAGATCGGCCACGGCGCATTGGCCGCAAAGTCGATCGGGGCCGTCATGCCCAAGCCCGAGGAGTTTCCCTATACCGTCCGCGTCGTCTCGGAGATCCTGGAGTCAAACGGTTCTTCGAGCATGGCCACGGTCTGCGCGTCTTCTCTATCGTTGATGGACGCCGGCGTGCCCATCAAGGCGGCTGTCGCGGGCGTGGCGCTGGGCCTCGTGACCGATAAGGACCGTTTCGTCATCCTGTCGGACATCGCGGGCCTGGAGGATCACCACGGTGATATGGATTTCAAGGTGGCCGGAACACGCGAGGGGATCGTCGCGATCCAACTGGACCTCAAGATCGGCGGGATCGACTTCAAGATCATCGAAGAGGTCCTGGAGCGGGCGCGCCAGGGACGCATGAAGGTTTTGGACAAGATGGCCGCCGCCATCGACAAGCCGCGGCCGGAGATCTCCGATTACGCGCCGCGCATCCTGAACATCAAGATCAACCCCGAGCGCATCGGCGAATTGATCGGCCCGGGCGGCAAGAATATCCGCAAGATCATCGAGTTGACGCAGGTCTCCATCGACGTCGAGGACGACGGCACGGTCCTGGTGGCCTCCGCCGACGCCGCGGCGACCGAACGGGCCCTGGAGATGATCCGCGGCCTGACCGAGGACCCCGAGGTCGGCCGGATCTACAAAGGCAAGGTCAAGAAGATCATGAACTTCGGCTGTTTCGTCGAGATCCTGCCCGGCAAGGAAGGACTCGTCCATGTCTCCGAGCTCCAGGACAAGTACGTCAAGAATGTCGAAGAGGTCGTCAAGGTCGGCGACGAGTTCGACGTGAAGCTGATCAACATCGACGACCTGGGTCGCCTTAATCTGAGCAGGAAGCAGGCGAAGTCGTCGTAAGGCGTCGTGCGGTGGGCCGTTCAAGCGATGAAGAAGGAACACGTCTATGAAATCATCGGTTTGTTTATCTTTGCGCTCACCGTCCTTGTCTTTTTGAGTCTCGTCTCGCACCACCCGGAAGATCTTTCTTTTTACACCTCCCACCCAAACATCCCGCCGAAGAACTGGGTCAATATCTTCGGTGCGTACCTCTCCGAGGGACTCTTCTTTTGTTTCGGTTACGCCTCGTACGTCGTACCGGTCTTCCTTTTTTTCTTCGGTCTGAAGTTCGTGCGCCGCGAACCCATCCGGATGAACGCGGTCAAGTTGCTGGGCATCCTCGTCTTTGGCGTCGCGCTCAGCTCGTTTCTCGCGATGTTCTTCGCGTCGCTCGCGACGGTGCGTTTCCGGCGCGGGGGGATGGCGGGCCTCGTCTTTTCGGATTTCCTGACGCACTACTTCGGCCGCACGGGCGCCTACGTCCTCGTCCTGATGCTTGGCCTTTTGTCGTTGCCTCTCGTCGGTCAGATATTCATCTTTCCGTTCCTCTCCCGGTTTTTTGAAAACACTTTGAAAAGGCTCAAGAAATTCAAGTGGTCGGCCCTGGCCGCGCCGCGCCGCGTTGCCTGCGCGCGCGCGCCTCGAATCGACGGTCTCACCGAGGCGGCCTCAAGGCCCTCGCCCAGAAAGGCCTTGAAAGAAAAAGAAGACAGGCCGCGTTCCGTCGCCGGGAAGGCCCCCGAGCCGCAGCCCGTCAATATCAAGGTCGCCAGGCCCCGGGTCGAGATCCCCGTCGAAGAGGGTGCGTCGATCCGCGAGGTCTCGGAGGAGGATTACGTTCTGCCGTCTCTGGATCTCCTGGATTCCCCCCCGCCTGTCTCTATGCGTCAGATCAAGGAAGATCTGACCGAGAACGCCAAGATCCTGGAGGACACGCTCAATGATTTCGGCATCACGGTGCGGGTGGCGGATATTGAGCGCGGTCCCGTGATCACGCGTTATGAGTTGGAGCCGGCGCCCGGCGTCAAGATCCAGAAGATCGTCAGCCTCGCCGACGACATCGCCCTGACCATGAAGGCCGCGTCCGTGCGCATCGTGGCGCCCATCCCCGGTAAGAACCGCGTCGGCGTCGAGGTCCCCAACTCCAAGACGACGATGGTGTACCTTCAAGAGGTGCTGGCCTCGGAAGAGTTCCGCGACTACGACTCCAAATTGACGCTGGCCCTGGGCAAGGATACGGCCGGCAAGCCCATCGTGGCGGATTTGGACGAGATGCCGCATCTCTTGATCGCCGGCACCACGGGTTCGGGTAAGACCGTCTGCGTCAACGGCATCATCACCTCGGTACTCTTTAACGCCACGCCCAACGACGTCAAGTTCCTGATGGTGGATCCCAAGATGGTGGAGTTGGCCATGTTCAACGAGATCCCCCACATGCTGTGTCCCGTGGTGACCGACCCCAAAAAGGTGGCGATGGCCCTCGCGTGGGTGACGTCGGAGATGGACGAGCGCTATCAGCTCCTGGCCAAGGAGGGGGTGCGCAACATCGAGGCCTACAACCTGAAGAAGCAGAAGCTGCCGTATATCATTGTCGTCATCGACGAGTTGGCGGATCTCATGATGGTGGTGCGCGACCAGGTCGAAAGCGCCATCGCGCGCCTCGCGCAGCTCTCGCGCGCCGTGGGGATCCATCTGATCCTGGCTACCCAGCGTCCGTCCGTCGACGTCATCACCGGCGTCATCAAGGCGAACTTTCCGGCGCGCATCTCGTTCAAGGTAGCCTCCAAGGTGGACTCGCGCACGGTTCTGGACATGAATGGGGCGGAGAAGCTCCTGGGTCGGGGGGATCTCCTTTTCCTGCAGCCCGGTCAACCCAAACCCATCCGGGCCCAGAGTTCCTTTATCAAGGATCAGGAGCTCGAGAAGGTTTTGAATTTCATCAAGAAACAGGGGAAGCCCATGTATGACGGTTCGATCATGAAGGTGCAGGATCAGTCTGCCATCGGTGCCTTCGGCGAGAAGGACGAGCTTTTTGACACGGCGGCGCGGCTTGTGATCGAGACAGGCCAGGCTTCGGTGTCCATCATCCAGCGCCGGCTGCGCCTGGGCTACACGCGCGCGGCGCGACTCATCGACATGATGGAACAGGAAGGACTGGTGGGACCGTATTGCGGCAGCAAGCCGCGTGATATCCTTGTCGATAGAGAAGAGTGGCTTAAGGCGCAGACGGGGACGAGGGAGGCCATGGACGATGTCGGAGAATAAGGGGGCAGCGCCCCAGCAGGAGAAGTCCGTCGGTACGATTTTGCGCGAGGCGCGCCAGGCCCGTAACCTGAGTTTAGAGCAGACGAGCCGGACGACCCATATCCACGTGAATGTCCTGAAGGCGCTGGAGGCGGATGAGGTGGGTAGGCTTGGCGTCGTGTATACCAGGAGTTTTCTGCGGTTGTACGCTGATTTTTTGGGCCTGAACAAAGACGAGATAGTCGAGCGTTTCATCGCCGTCACGCCGGAGGCGGCAGCGTCCGTTAACAAGGTCCTGCCGTCGGCGCCGCGGAGGATCTTGCCTGTGGTACGCCTCACCGGAAAGATCGGTCGCAACCTTTGGGTTCTGGTCCAGAGGGGTGCCCGGCGCGTCCCGTGGCAGCGCGTGGCGGTCGGCGTCCTGGCGCTGGTTTTTCTCTTCGGGATGGGGCGTTGGATCAAGGGATGCCGTGCGCGCGGCCGCGAGAGACGCGCCGCAGCCGTTTCTGCGGCACCGTCGGGAGCCCGAGGCAGGGCTGCGTCCGCTTCGAGCCGGATTTCAGCGGCAACGAAGAAGAGCGAGCAGAGGGTCGTTCTTGTCGTGCGGGCCGTTGACAAGACCTGGCTGCAGGTCAAGGCCGACGGCAAGATCATCTTTCAGAGCGTCCTGGCCAAGGGCAGCTCGGAGAGCTGGCAGGCGGAAGAGCAGATCGAGCTGTGGATCGGCGACGCGGGGGCCCTCGAGCTTGAGGTGAATGGCCGTTTCCTCGGCCACATCGGCCGTCCCGGCCAGACACTCAAAGAGGTCGTGATCACCCCCAAAGGTCTTATCGTCCGCGGTTAAGGGTCTCCCTCAGCGCTCGTGGTCCCGTCCGCCGAAAGGCGGACTTTTCTTTTATCCCGTCTTCGCAGGGGCTTGTTATGAATACGGCCGGTGAGAAGATTTCCATCGTCACCCTGGGATGCGCGCGCAACATCGTGGACTCCGAGAAGATCCTGGGCGATGTCTTGGCCGCCGGCGCCCGGCACGTGGGCCTCGATGAGGCCGAGATCGCGGTCCTCAATACCTGCGGTTTTACGCAGGAGGCGAAATGCGAATCCCTTGAGGTCCTTGAAGCGCTCCTCGCCATGAGGCGCCGCGGACGCCTGCGCGCGCTCTACGTGGTCGGATGTCTCGTGCAGCGGTACCGCAGGGAGCTGGCCGAGGCGTTTCCTCAGGTTGACGGATTTCAGGGGATTGCCGATTTCAAGACTATCTTTCCGGCTCAGGCGCGCCTGACGCCCGCACACACGGCGTACGTCAAGATTTCGGAGGGGTGCGCCAACCCGTGCACGTAT
>CAZCSY010000094.1:0-5970 GCA_964501505.1 uncultured Planctomycetia bacterium | reverse complement strand
CCGTTAACATTAGGGGTTCCCATGACCGAGAATAGGATACTCACGACAAGGGAGTTGGCAAAGTATCTGAAGTTCAATGAAAAGACGGTCATCAAGATGGCCCAGGGTGGGGAGTTACCCGGGTTTAAGGTCGGCAATCAATGGAGGTTCTATCTATTGACGATCGATGAATACCTCCAGGATAAGATCGTCACGCAACCGGGGCGCCCCGCTTCAGGCGTCATCGAATCCAGGAGCGTTGATATTCCCTTATCGCGCCTGACGCACGAATCACATATCATCCTGGATTTGCATTCTCAAGAGGCTGATGGGGTGCTGTTCGAGTTGGCCGAGAAGGCGCGCCAGGCGGGTGTCGCCACTTCCGCTGAGAAGCTGTTGATCCAACTAAAGAAAAGAGAAGAGATGCTCAGTACCGCTATCGGCCATGGGGTCGCGATCCCGCATCCCCGCAATCCCAGCGATGAGATATTCGAGCGCACGGGCGTGATTATCGGCCGTTCGTTGAAGGGCGTGGATTTCAGCGCTCCCGATGCCAAGAAGGTGCATCTGTTCTTCATGATAGGCGCCACGGACGTCATCCGGCACCTCAATCTCTTGTCGAAGGTGGCGGGCTTGATCGGCATGCAAGATGCCTTAAAGGATTTCTTAAAAGCAAAAACAAAAGAAGGGATCATGCGGCTCCTTCTCGAATCAGAGAGGGCGCGGATCATTTCTTCCTGAAGAAAGGAGCGAGACGGATGTTTTTCCTTTCACGGCTGACCCCCGGCGATGTTTTTTTGGACATTCCGCCGTCCGACTTCAAAAGTATCGTGTTCCACCTGTTCAAGAATTCGAGATTTTCCAAAAAGAAGGAGGCGTTTGAAGCGGTGATCGCCCGTGAAGAGCTTGGGTCCACCGCCATCGGCCACGGTGTCGCCCTGCCGCATTGCCGTTTGAAGGATTTCTCGGGTTTTTACGTGAAGTTCGCCCTTTTCCGGGACCGCCCCGGTTACGTGGCGTCGAACGGGCAAGAGGTCCGTTTCGTATTTCTGGTCGTGGGGCCGGAAGAGGCGCGGGATGATTACCTGCGTTACATGTCGCACATCGTCAAGGTCATGGATATCCCCAAGGTCCGGGACGAGCTCCTGCGTGCCAAAAACAGGAAAGAAGCAAGAGATATCCTTTGCCGTTATGACAACGAGGAGATTGAGGAGAGAACGTCCGTATGGAAATAAGCGTCTTTTTGGGCATTGCGATACTCCTGGGGTTTATCGGCGGAAAGATAAGCAATAGAGTGAAGTTCCCGGCCGTGATCGGCTATATTCTGGCGGGCCTTCTCCTGGGTCCCTCGTTTTTGAATTTCTTCCATGAGGCCTTTTTGGAAAATCTGGGGCTCGTCAGCGACATCACGCTGGGCCTGGTAGCCTTCAGCATCGGCAGCGAATTACGGCTGGGCATCCTGAGAAATGTCGGCAAGGGGATCCTGCTTATCATATTGACGGAAAGCTTCTTCGCCTTCTTCGCCGTCTTCGCGCTGATCTATGTGTTGACCCATAAATTATACCTGGCCCTGCTCTTCGGGGCCATGGCGCCCGCCAGCGCCCCCGCCGGGACGGTAGTGGTCCTGCAGGAATATAAGGCGAAGGGTCCGTTGACAGATGCCCTCCTGGCGGTTGTCGGCCTGGACGACGGATTGGCCATCCTTATCTATGCGTTCGCGGCTGCCCTCGCCAAGATTTCGATCTCCGGCGCCCAGGTGTCTCTGGAGGCGGCCCTCGGCACGCCGCTGCTTGAGGTAGCGGGAGCCATTGTACTCGGGGGCGTCCTGGGTCTGATCCTGGCCGTTGTCGCAAAAAAGATCGTCTCCAAGCAGGAGCTGCTTATCTTGACGCTGGCGGCCGTGTTTCTTTGCGTCGGGCTTTCGAACATGTTCCATTTTTCCCTGATCCTTTCGAACCTGGCATTCGGCATGGTCATCGCCAATACCTACCTGCGGACGTCCCGAAGGGCCTATGACGTTATCCATGGCATCACGCCGCCGCTCTACGTCTTGTTTTTTGTCCTTGCCGGTGCCCACTTACAGATAAGGCTTTTACCGGCCATGGGCCTGATCGGCGTGCTCTATATCATCGGTCGGTCGCTGGGATTGATCGGCGGCGCCTGGTTCGGCGCGACGGTCTCAAAGGCGCACGAGAATATCCGTAAGTATCTGGGGTTGGGTATCTTGTCTCAGGCGGGCGTGGCTATCGGCCTGGCCCTTTTGGTCGGCAGGGAATTCGCAGAGTTGAACGATGCGGGTAAGGAGGTCTCGCGTCTGATCATCAATACGATCGCGGCGACGACGATCTTTTTTGAGATCGTAGGGCCCTTGACGACGCGGTTCGCGATTGCAAAGGCCGGCGAGATCGGTAAACTCAAAAGATTCAGAGAATAGAGGAGAGACAGGGATGTATTTTATCGTTTTATTGCTCTATCGTGAAGATATGCTGGATGATTTTCTCTCTTTGTTCGTCGAGGCGGGGCTCCATGATGCGATCGTCGTCAACGGCACGGGTTTCGCGCGGTCTCTTATGTACGAGGTTCCTATCTTCGCCGGCCTGAGGAAGGCCCTGGAGCAGAACAGGTCCTACAGTCACGTCGTCTTCGGCTATGCGCGCGACGAATACAGCGTCCGTAACCTCGTGAGCATGGCCAAGGACGAGGGTATCGACCTGGATAAGCCGGGGATGGGGATGCTCATGGCTCTGCCGATAACCTTGAAATTCGGGACCGAACAAGAACTCTCGATGTAGGGGTCCTGAAGAGGAGGCGCTCAACGGCCCGGGAGGGCGATGGGAAAAGGGTTTTGCCGCGCCAATTTTTATTGTTGCCATTTTATGGGGGGAAGCGGTATAATTGACGGGCCGGGCAAGGGATTCGATAAATCCCCTATAACGCAACCAACAATAAGGAGGCTGTGACATGGGAACGCGCGGAAGAGAGATTCTGGAAGAACTCGGCATCAAAATCCCCGAGTTGATCAAGATGTTGAAGAGGGCCTTTGCCGATGAGTGGCTCGCCTATTATCAGTATTGGCTGGGCGCAAAGGTGGCTGTCGGCGTACCGAAGGAAGCGGTGGTCGCCGAGCTGAACCAGCACGCGACCGATGAGCTGCGCCACGCCGGAATGCTCGCGGAGCGCATCATCCAGCTGGGCGGCACGCCGCTCCTGGAGCCCAAGGAGTGGTACGAGAAGACGAATTGCGGATACGACAAGCCCGAGGATCCCAACGTCCGGGTCCTTCTGGACCAGAACATCAAGGGTGAGCAGTGCGCTATCAGCACCTACAAGAAACTCATCGATTATACGAAGGACAAGGACCCGGTGACGTACGACATAGCCCTGAAGATCCTCGAAGACGAGATCGAGCACGAAGAGGATCTGGAGGCCATCAAAACAGACATCAAGGCGATGTTCAAGAAGTAAGACGAGGACGTCCTAAGGGGTCAGGGGAGCGTAAGGCAAGGCCCTGACCCCTTTTTCTGTCCAGATGCGGCAAGGGCCAAGGAGGGGACGACATGTTTCAGTGGATCGTTTTGCCCTTATTGATCTTCCTGGCCCGGGTCACCGACATGTCCCTGGACACGATGCGTATCCTCTTCATCTCACGGGGGAGGAAGGCGATCGCCCCCGCTCTGGGATTTGTACAGGCCCTGATCTGGTTGTTGGCGATACGGCAGATCTTCCTGAACCTCTCGAATCCCGCCTGTTACGTGGCCTATGCCGGCGGCTTCGCCGCGGGGACCGGGGTCGGGATGCTCCTTGAGGAGAAGCTGGCCATCGGCGTGCAGGTCATCCGGGTTATCACGCGGATGGACGCGGCGCAATTGATCGGATTCCTGAAGGAGGCGGGGCACGGCGTTACCTATGTCGACGGTCACGGGACGACGGGCAATGTCAGCATCATCTATACGATCGCCAGGAGGCAGGAGGTCCCGCGTATCATCGAGGCCGTGACCCGTTTCAACCCGAAGGCCTTTTATACCGTCGAAGACATCCGTTCCATGAGCGAGGACGGTGTTTCTTTAAAGATGACCGCTCTCCCGCAGGACGCCTCCTCTCGTCATTAAGTGACGCCGCAGGAGGACATGGCTTGGGCAAGAGGTTGTCGTTCGCACCTGCCGGGCGGGCACAGGGAGAGGCGCGCCGCCTGGGCTGTCCCCACGAAGAGGAGGATTCGAGAAATTCATTGCGATTGAAGGGCGTTGAGGCTTACAATAAACGAGCCGAAACGTTACGATAGATGAGCCGAAACGTTTTAAGGGGGAGGTCATGGGTATTCAGAAATATCTCGAAGGGGTCGGACAGTGGGCCTTGACCAGCGGTCTGCAGATAGTGCTCGTCATCGTGCTCGCGGCGATGGCGCTCAAGATCGTCAACCTGACCGTCCAGAAGTTCTTCAGGTTGAAGCAGGAAGAAGACGATGTCGAGCTGCAGAAGAGGGCGGATACCTTGCGCTCGATGTTCCGGTCCACGGTGCGGCTCGTCGTCCTGATCCTGGCCGGCATGATGGTTCTCGAAAAGCTGGGGATCGAGATCGGTCCCGTGCTGGCGGCTGCCGGCGTCCTGGGCCTGGCCGTCGGGTTCGGCGCCCAGAAGCTCATCGAAGACGTCATCGGCGGCTTCTTCATCTTTCTGGAAGACCAGATCCGCGTGGGCGACGTCGTTCAGATCGGCGACAAGAGCGGTCTCGTTGAACAGATCAATATGCGGATGACCGTCCTGCGGGATCTCGCCGGCAACGTGCATTATATCCGCAACGGCGGTATCGGCGTCGTGACGAACATGACGAAAGACTTTTCGATGTATGTCTTCGACATCGGCGTGGCCTATCGCGAGGACACCGATGAGGTCGTGGAGGCGATCAAGCGGGTGGACGAAGGCCTGCGCAAGGACCCGGTCTTCAAGGACGACATCCTGGCGCCGATCGAGATCTTCGGCGTCGACAAGTTCGCCGACTCCGCGGTGATCATCAAGGCGCGCACGAAGACCAGACCCATTAAGCAGTGGGGGGTCGCCCGGGAGTTCAACCGGCGGCTCAAGAAGCAATTCGACGAGCTGGGCATCGAGATCCCGTTCCCGCACACCACCCTCTACATGGGGCAGGACAAGAAGGGGGGCGCCCCCGCCCTCAACGTGAGGATAGACAAAAAAGGTTGAGGTTTTTATGCCTGAGGAAAAGATCGCGCAGCGACCCAAGAACAAGAGGGAGACGGGTAAGAACGGCTCCGCACGCGGATCAAGGAAGATCTCCCAGACGGCGGGCCTGGCGCCCGGCACGCTCGTGCACGTGGGCGAGGAGCGCGCGGGCAATATCCGCATCACCTTTCTCGATTACGACGCCCAGAACTTTCAGGAGAAAGAGGTCGCCGCCGCTAAAGAGTGCTTCCCTTTGCGCGATACCCAGACCGTCAGCTGGATCAACATCGACGGCATCCACGATACGGTCTCCATCGAGCAGATCGGCAAGTGTTACAAGATCCACCCCCTCGTCCTGGAGGATATCGTCAACACGGAGCAGCGGCCCAAGCTCGAGGACTTCGGCACGTACTGTTACGTCGTTCTGAAGATGTTGACCTTTGACGACGTCAAGGGCCGCGTCGTCTCCGAGCAGGTCAGCCTCATCCTGGGGAACAATTACGTCATCTCGTTCCAGGAGACCATCGGCGACATCTTCGATCCCGTCCGGGAGCGTATCCGTCAGCATAAGGGCATGATCCGCGAGATGGGCGCCGACTACCTTCTTTACAGCTTGCTGGATGCCGTCGTGGACGGCTACTTCGTCATCCTGGAAAAGATGGGGGAGCGGCTCGAGGGGCTGGAGGAGGAGGTCATCAAGGACCCCGAACCCCAACTCTTGCAGCGTATCCATGGCGTGAAGAGCCAAATGGGGTTGTTGCGCCGATCGGTCTGGCCGCTGCGCGAGGTCATCGGCGGCCTGGCCCGCAGCGA
>CAZCSY010000093.1:0-6028 GCA_964501505.1 uncultured Planctomycetia bacterium | reverse complement strand
TCCATCTGGGCCTCGAGCGACAGCGGCACGTGGACCGCCATCTGGTCGCCGTCGAAGTCGGCGTTGAAGGCGGTGCAGACGAGCGGGTGGATGCGGATGGCCTTGCCTTCGATCAGCACCGGCTCAAAGGCCTGGACGCTCAAACGGTGGAGCGTCGGGGCGCGGTTCAAGAGGACCGGATGGTCCTTGATGACCTCGTCCAGGATATCCCAGACCTCTATCTTGGCGCGTTCGACCATGCGCTTGGCGCTCTTGATCGTCGTGACAAAGCCGCGCTCTTTGAGTTTCTTGATGATAAAAGGTTCGAAGAGCTCCAAGGCCATGCGCTTGGGCAGGCCGCACTGGTAGAGCTTGAGCTCCGGGCCAACCACGATGACCGAGCGGCCGGAGTAATCCACGCGCTTGCCTAAGAGATTCTGGCGGAAGCGGCCCTGCTTGCCCTTGAGCATGTCGGAGAGAGACTTGAGCGGCCGGTTGTTGGACCCCAGGACCGGACGGCCGTGGCGGCCGTTGTCGAGGAGCGCATCCACCGACTCCTGCAACATGCGCTTCTCGTTGCGGATGATGATCTCGGGCGCGTTGAGCTCCAAAAGTTTTTTAAGACGGTTGTTGCGGTTGATAACGCGCCGGTAGAGGTCGTTTAAGTCCGACGTGGCGAAACGGCCGCCGTCGAGCGGCACCAGGGGACGCAGGTCCGGCGGGATAACGGGCAGGACCTCAAGAATCATCCACTCCGGCTTGTTGGTGGACTTCTTGAAGTCCTCGACGATCTTGAGCGTCTTCAGGATCCGGCGCGCCTGGGTCCCCTCCTTCGTGTTCTCCATCTGCTTGTGATATTTTTTTGACAAAACCTCGAGGTCTATCTCCTTCAGAAGATCCAGGACCGCCTCGGCGCCGATCTTCGCCTTGAAGGCGCTGCCATACTTCTCCAGAAATTCCTGGTGCTTCTCTTCCGTCAGGAGCTCGCCCTTCTTGAGGCCCGTCTCGCCTGGCTCCACGACGATGTACTCCTCGTAATAAATGATCTTTTCCAGGTCCCGCAGGCCAATGTCCAGAAGCGCCGAGATGCGCGACGGCACGGCCTTGAAGAACCAGATGTGGGTCACGGGCGCGGCCAGCTCGATGTGCCCCATGCGCTCGCGGCGGACGCTCGAACGCGTCAGCTCCACCCCGCACCGGTCGCACGTCACGTTGCGGAACTTGTTGCCCTTGTACTTACCGCAGTTGCACTCCCAATCCTTGACCGGGCCGAAGATCTTCTCACAGAAGAGGCCGTCCTTCTCGGGTTTGAGCGTACGGTAATTGATCGTCTCGGCCTTGCGCACCTCGCCCTTGGACCAGGAACGGATAACCTGGGGGGAGGCGATGTGGATCGAGATCATGTCGAACGGGGAAACCGCTTCACCGGGCTTCTGCAATGGGTCTCTTCTCATTTTTGTCTTTCCATTTTGACGTCAAGGCCCAACCCCTGGAGCTCCTTCAACAGGACGTTGAAGGATTCGGGCGTGCCCGGCGTCAACTTCTGTTCACCCTTGACGATCGCCTCGTAGATGCGCGTGCGGCCCGCCACGTCATCGCTCTTGACCGTCAGCATCTCCTGCAGCGAATACGCGGCACCGTACGCCTCCAGGGCCCAGACTTCCATCTCGCCGAAGCGCTGGCCGCCGAACTGCGCCTTGCCGCCCAGCGGCTGCTGAGTCACCAGGGAATACGGCCCGATGGAACGGGCATGGATCTTCTCATCCACCAGGTGGATAAGCTTCATCATATAGATATAGCCCACGGTGACCTTCTGGTCGAACTTCTCGCCCGTGTAGCCGTCGTAGACATTGACCTTGCCGTCTTCGGGGAGCCCCGCCTTCTTGAGCATCTCCTTGACCTCGAGCTCGGAGGCGCCGTCAAAGACCGGCGAACTGATGTACAACCCTAAAATCTTGGCGGCCCAGCCCAGGTGCGTTTCCAGGATCTGGCCCACGTTCATGCGCGAGGGCACGCCCAGGGGATTGAGCACGAGCTCCACGGGGGTGCCGTCCTCAAGGAACGGCATGTCCTCTTCGGGCAGGATCTTCGCGATGACCCCCTTGTTCCCATGGCGGCCGGCCATCTTGTCGCCGACGGACAGGCGACGCTTGGTGGCGACATACACGACGACCTTTTTCAGGACGCCCGGCGCCAGCTCATCGCCGCGCTTGACCTTCTCGATCTCCTGCGCCTCTTCCTGCGCCAACTCGCGGATCTGGTCGTCGAAAAACTTGAGCACGTGCTTGGCCTCCTCGTGCTCCTCCATGTCCATGCCCAGGACCCGACTCTTGGCCACGCCGAGCATCGCGGCGATCTTATTGATCTTCTCTTCTTGGACGTACTCGATCTCCTGCGTGTAGTAACTCTTGATCTCCTTGATCTGGGCCAGTTCTTTCTTCTTTTCTTCCTTGGATTTACGGCCGCGCTCCTTGCGGGAGAAGATCTGGACGTCGATGATGACCCCTTCGATCCCCGGCGGCAGCGTGAGCGAGGTGTCGCGCACGTCGCCGGCCTTTTCGCCAAAGATCGCGCGCAGGAGCCGCTCTTCGGGCGAAAGCTCCGACTCGGTCTTCGGGGTGACCTTGCCCACGAGGACATCGCCGGCTTCGACCTCCGCGCCGATGCGCACGATGCCGTTCTCATCCAGGTTCCTGAGCGCCTCTTCCGAGACGTTCGGGATGTCGCGCGTGATCTCTTCGTTGCCCAGCCGCGTCTCGCGCGCCTCCAGCTCAAACTCTTCAATGTGGACGGACGTGTACGCGTCCTCTTTGACGATCTTCTCGCTGACCAGGATCGCGTCCTCAAAGTTGAACCCTCTCCACGGCATGAACGCGACCAGCAGGTTGCGGCCCAGCGCCAACTCCGCGTCCTTGGTGCCGATGCCGTCGGCGACCACCTGTCCCTTCCTGACCTTTTCTCCTAATCTGACGATGGGTTTCTGGTTGATGCAGGTGTTGGCGTTGGAGCGCTTGAACTTGCGCAGCTCGTAGACACGGCTGCCGATCGTGATGGAGGTGGCGTCCACCGCCTTCACCGTGCCGTCCTCCTCGGCGACGACGACGGCGCCCGAGTCGATGGCGGCCTTGGCTTCCATATCCGTACCGACGAACGCCCGCTCGGTATTCAGGAGCGGCACAGCCTGGCGCTGCATGTTGGAGCCCATGAGGGCGCGGTTCGCGTCATCGTGTTCTAAGAAAGGAATGAGGGAAGCCGCCAGCGATACGAGCTGCTTGGGCGAAACATCCATGAAGTCGATCTTCTTGGGCGGCAGCTTCGGGAAGTCCCCGCGGAAGCGGCACTGCGCCTCCCGTTCCTGAAAGTAGCCGGCGTCGTCGAGCGGGCTATTGGCCTGCGCGATGGAACGGTTGAGCTCGGCGTCCGCCGTGATATAATCGATGCGCTTGGTCACCCGCCCCTCGTCGACCCGGCGGTACGGCGTCTCAAGGTAACCAAGGTTATTCACGCGCGCAAAGGTCGTCAGCGACGCGATGAGACCGATGTTGGGACCTTCCGGCGTTTCAATAGGGCAGATGCGGCCGTAGTGGGACTGGTGGATGTCACGGACCTCAAAACCGGCGCGCTCCCGCGAGAGACCACCGGGACCCAGCGCGCTCAGGCGTCGCTTGTGCGTCAATTCGGCGAGCGGGTTGACCTGGTCCATGAACTGGGAGAGCTGACTGCGGGCGAAGAAGTCGCGGATCTGGCTTGAAAAGAGCTTGGAATTAATGAGGTGGTAGATCATGACCGCGTCGGCGTCAGATAAGATGGCCAGGCGTTCGCGGATGGAACGTTCCAGGCGCGCCAGGCCGATGCGGGCCTGGTTCTGGATGAGCTCACCGATGCTCTTGACGCGTCGGTTACCCAGGTGGTCGATATCGTCAATCTCTCCCTCCCCCTTCTTCAGGCTCACCAGATAATCGATGACGCGAATCACGGTTGCAGCGTCGATGATGCGCTTGTCGATGGGGACGTCCATGTTCAGCTTGCGGTTTAAAATGAAACGACCCGCGCGCGATAGGTCATAGCGCTTCGGATCGTAAAAGAGACGGTAAAAGAGGTCCTCGGCCGCTTCCGGGGTCACGGGCTCGGTCGGCCGCATCTTGCGGTAGAAGTCGATCAGGGCTTCTTCCTTATTCTTCGTGAAGTCCTTCTTGAGGGTGTTGGCGACCTCGGCGATCTCCCGGCCGCCGAAGGCCTTGCGGATCTCCTCGTCGGTCGCAAAACCCATGATGCGCAGGATCTGCGTCGCGGGGAAGCTACGGCGCCGGTCCACGTAGGCCAGAAGCACGTCGTTTAAGTCGTACTTGAACTCGAGCCACGCCCCGCGGTACGGAATGATGCGGCCATAGAAGATCTTCTTGCCGGTCGGGTGCTGCTCTTCTTCGAAGCAGACGCCGGGCGAACGCTGGAGCTGGCTGACGATGACGCGCTCGTCGCCGTTGATGATGAAGCTCGCCGTGGGCGTCATCAGCGGGATCTCCCCGAAATAGACCTCCTGAACCTTGACGTCGTGCGGGGTGATGAGGCGCAGGTTGGCCCGCAGCGGCGAGGCGTAGGTCATGCCGCGGCGGCGGCACTCTTCGATCGCATACTTGGGTTTGCCCAGCGTGTAGCTGACGAACTCAAGCCGGAAACGCCTGTCAAAGCTCTCGATGGGAAAAACCTCGCAAAAGGCCTCCTGCAGCCCCACAGGCTGGCGCTCGTCCGCCTTGACATCCCTCTGCAGAAACTCCTCAAAAGACAGGAGCTGGATGTCCAACAGGTGAGGCATGGGGTAGACCTCTTTAAACTTGGCAAAGCTCTTTGTCTTGCTCATGCGTTCTCCGCGTCCCCGGTACGGGTACAAAAACTGTTTTCTTGCCGAGCAGATCGCCTGGCCGGCAACAGGTTCCAGCAGGGATTCTCCGTTACCCCCCTTCGGGGGATAAATGCGACCGGATCGCTTACGTCGCCTGCGGCTCCGTAAGCGATGGTCTCATTTATTTCAGCTCGACCTTGGCGCCGGCAGCCTCAAGCTTCTTCTTGATCTCGGCGGCCTCTTCCTTCGGCACCCCTTCCTTCACGGCCTTGGGCGCCCCATCGACCAAATCCTTGGCCTCCTTCAGGCCTAGGCTCGTGATCGCGCGCACCTCTTTGATGACGGCGATCTTGCTGGCCCCGGCGCTCTCGAGGACGACGTTGAAGAGCGTCTTCTCCTCCGCGGCCGCGGCACCCCCCGCTCCCGCCGCGCCGGCGGCCACCGCCATGACGGGCGCTGCGGCCGAGACGCCGAACTTCTCTTCAATCGCCTTGACCAGATCGCAAAGCTCCAGCACGCTCATCGACTCAATCTCCTTGATCATCTCTTCGATCTTTGCCATGTGTCCATCCTCCTTGAATTCGATTTTTTCAATAGGTATCTATTTTTTCTTATCGCTGACGGCCTTGAGCGCGTAAACGATTTTTGTCACGATCTGGTTGAGGCCCTGGGCGAGCTGGGCGACCGGCGCGTTCAGGACGCCGGCCACTCGCTGGTAGACGGCCTGACGCGAACGCAGCGCCGCCAACGTCTTGACGTCGTCGATCGTCACCATGCGCTCCGCCATGACGCCGCCGCGCACGACCAGCGCCCCGTGGGTCTTGGCAAACTCGATAAGGACCCGGCAGACACCGATAGGGTCGTCTTTGACGAAAACCATACCCATGGGTCCGTCCAAAAGATCCTGCATCCCGAAGGGCCTCTTCGCTTCTTCAAGGGCCCTGCGCATGAAACTGTTCTTGGTGACCAACATGCTGCCGCCGGCGGCTTTGAGCGCCTTGCGCAGATCCGAGACCTCGGCGGACTTGAGCTTCTCGAAATTGATCAAAACGAGGTCGGCAGAGGACTCCATGCGACGCCTGAGCTCTGACGTCACGAGCCCACGATACAGGACGCCGATCTTCTTGACGACGGTCGTCATCATGCACTCACCCTGCAGCCTGGTCCCATGGTAGAAGAAAGGAAGAGCGACCTCACAAACTCTCCTTT
>CAZCSY010000092.1:0-6051 GCA_964501505.1 uncultured Planctomycetia bacterium | reverse complement strand
GACTCACTGCCGGAGACGAAGAGCTTCTCCGCGAGGATGGCGACATCAAGCCCGCGCGCCGTCACACTGACCGCGACGACCTGTTCCGCTATCTCCTTCTTAAAGGCCCCCTCAAAGGCGTCCCGGGCCGCCAGGAGCTGGTCGTGGTCGATATCCTGGGCCTTACGGAAGAACTCGAGCTCCTTCTTAATGGTGCGATTCTCTTTTTTGAGCGCCGCCGCTTGGTCACGGCTCTGCGCCAACTGATCTTCGAGTGTCGCGATAGGGTGGTTGCCGCCGGTCGCGCAACCGGCCAGCGTCCACGCAACGGCCAAAACCAGACAGGTCCTCTTCTTCATCCTCATCGGCGTTCTGACGTAGCACAGAGAATATTCTCGATCGCCTTCGCCTCATACAGGCGTTGAAACTCCTTGATGCTCCCGGGGCCCAGGTACCGGCGCACCGCGCGAAGGATGGCCTCAAGCTTCAGATGCATAAAGGCATAGCGCGGCTCCAGCTCCCCCGGCCCGACGTACTTCAGGCTTTCGGCATCCTTTTCCTTGGCCCCGGTATACTCATCCCACTGCCGAAAGTAGGCACTCAAGGCATCTCGCCTCTTCTTGTTGAGCCGGCCCGAGACCTTGAGGAAATAGTCGGCGATAAAACGGTCGACCTCGAGCTGCGTGAACTTGCGGTCGATGCGGTCCAGCTCGTCCTTCGTCGTCTTGTACATCCACAGGAGATAGCGCTTGGTGAGGCAACGATACGCAAAGCGTGAGACGCCGTGTCTGCGGTGTCGACTCTTCAAAAGACGATCCTTTCTCCCTTGAGGATCTCGGGGATGGGCTCGCTGTCGATCCGCATCCCGCCGTCGTGTTCGATCTTGATCGTGTAGAGGATGCCGGGGATGAACTTGGTGCCCGGGGCCTCGATCTGTGCGTTCTTGATGCCGACGCGCCGCGCCGCCGCCGGATCCAGGGCATACGCCCAGAACCGGTCCCAGAAATCCTTCTGGAGGCCGACGGCCGCCTTGTTTCGGAAATCTATTTTATATCCTTCGGGGATTTCCCGCAAGGGGGTCATGTCAAATACCTCGGTCCTGGGGCCGTTCAGGAAGAAAACCTTCAGGAAGAGATACGCGCTGTGGCCCTTGAGCTTATGGCCGCTCGTGACATAAGAATCATCGAAGCGCACGACGAGCGACTGGAACTGGATGATGTTGCCGGAAAAGGTAAAGAAGCGCGGCGCGAGCGGGCGACCCTGCGCGTCAATCTCGAGGACCTTGATGGTCGTGAGCGTTTCACCGTTCTCGGGATCGTCGCGCACGCCCGTCACCAGCACCTGGGCGATGCGCGAATCAGCCTCCAGGCGCGCGATGATCTGCTTGAGGGCTTCGTTT
Organism: uncultured Planctomycetia bacterium; assembly: GCA_964501505.1. Classification (GTDB taxonomy): domain Bacteria; phylum Omnitrophota; class Gorgyraeia; order Velamenicoccales; family Velamenicoccaceae; genus CAZCSY01. Next base: position 4,673 of record CAZCSY010000092.1, on the reverse strand, counting down.
TCGGCGCGGTGCCGCACGAGGCGTACCCCGATTTCTACCGCCCCCCAGATGAGGAGCGCGGTCAACGTGATTGCCAAAATTTTTTTAAGACGTTCAAGCATGGTCAAAATGAGACGCTGTCCCGGAAACGCTTCAGGCGTCTTGCGATGTCCCCTTTCCTCAGCCGCGCGGTGCGCTCCACGCCGAAACCTTCAACGTTGAAGGACGCCATGATGGTCCCGTAGGAGATGGCCTTCTTGATCGCCGCCTCGTTAAGTTTTTTTGCCGTTGCCAGATACCCCATGAAACCGCCGGCAAACGTGTCGCCGGCCCCGGTCGGATCGACGATCGACTCCACGGGATACGCGGGCAGGCAGAAGAAACAATCCTTGAAAGAGACGAAGACCCCGTGCTCGCCCTTCTTGATCACCACTATCGGCGCCCCCATCCGGCGCAGGCCGCGGGCGGCCTTGATCAGGTGCGTCTCGCCTGAGAGGCTGCGCGCCTCGGCGTCGTTAGCGACAAAGATGTGGACCTTCTTAAGGAGCCGCACGAGGGAGCGCCTCTTGTGGTCGATCCAGTAATTCATGCTGTCAAGCCCCACGAGACGGGTCGAGCGCATGCGCTCCAGGAGGCGGCGCTGGATATCGGGATCGACGTTGGCCAAAAAGATATTCTCAATACGACGCTGGTGTTGTGCGATGCGCGGCCGGAAGGTCGCCAGGACCCCCAGCTGGGTGCTCAGGGTGAGCGCCGTGTTCAGATCGCCGCGGTACGCCCCCTCCCAACGAAAGGTGGCGCCGTCCTCTATCGTCAAGGCGGTCACGTCCACGCCTCTCTGGCTCAAAAAATCGATATGCCGGCGTGGAAAGTCCCTGCCCACGACAGCGACGAGATGAACCCGCGTGAAATGCGAGGCGCTCATCGCAAAGTGGACGGCCGAACCGCCCAACATCTCCCGGCGCCTGCCGGAAGGCGTCGTGACGGTGTCGAGGGCCGTCGTTCCCAAGACAAGAAGGCTCATCCCCGCCTCCTCAAGGCCTTCTTCCTCGCCCGGGCGCGTCTCGTCATCTTGGCATAGTGACACAGATACAGGTACTGCGGCGCGCGCCGGTCGCCTTCCATGGGGAACTCCCGGCAAAAGCGGGGCCGGATAGCATAGATCGCGCACCGGCGGTCCGCCCCCTGAAAGACGCAGCGCCGGCCGCGCGTGACCGTCGTGAAACGGAACCCCGAGGGAAACCTTTTGTCGCGGCTCAGATACCGGAACCACGGCTTGGGGACATCCGGATTCTTCCTCAGGATCCGCGCGACCTCAAAAAGATCGAGCTCCACTCCATCGCTGCAGCAACTACCCAGCTTGCATTTCTTGCACAGATGCAGGCCGTAGATGCCGCCCCTCTTAAGACGAACCGATGAGCCTGTCCTTACCATGTGACCTCTGTGTACGCCTTCTCGCCGACATTCATCATCGTCACGCGCGTCGGCTTGAAGACGATCAGGATGAAGCCCGGATCTTCGGGGCCGGAAAAGAACTGGCGCAGCATCATCTGCTTGCTCCAAAGCTCCTCTTTCAACGCCTTGTCGTCGCTCAGCGCGGCCTTACCCTCAAAACGGCAGTGGCTCAGCTTGCGGTCCACGAAACACATCTCGAACCGCGGGTTCTTCCTGATCTGCTGGATCTTGCGGGTATGCGGGAAGGTTGCGGCCAGCATCGTCCCGTCGGCGCGCAAGATAGGCATCATGGCCCGCACGCGCGGCTGCTCGCCCTCGCACGTCGCCAAATACCCCATCCCCGCATCCACCACCATCTGTCGTACGACGTCTTTAGACATTGATGACCTCCTCTTGCCTTCCTGTCATTACCCCGGCTCGCCACCACTCGCTATCCCGCGAGCCGGGGGGAACGAGACCAGGACTCTTAATTATTGATCTCCCCGTTCAGCGCCCCTCACCTTCCGGTGGGCCGGGGCCGAGAGTCACTTTCTCTTATACTCTACCAGTTGTCCCGCTATCGCCACCGCAATCTCCGCCGGTGATTCGGCACCGATAGCCAGGCCCACCGGCGACACGATGCGGCCCAGATCCTTTTTCGAAAATCCCTTCTTTCCCAGATCTGCGAAGACGGCCGCGATCTTCTTGCGGCTACCGATCATGCCGATGTAACGGCTGGGCGTCTTAAGGGCCTCGGCGCAGCAGATGGCGTCAAAGACGTGGCCGTGCGTCACAATGACGATAAAGGTATCCTTATCCCCCGCCAGTCGCCTCAGGACCGACCGGTAAGGCGAACAGATGACGCGCTCGACATGAGGAAACCTCTTTTTATTGGCGAACTCCCTGCGGTGATCGAGGACGGCGACGTCAAAATCGAGCATCTTTCCTAAATAGGAGAGCGCCAGGCCGATGTGGCCGCCCCCGCAGATCACGAGCTTGTGCCGGGGTTCGACCACGTCAAAAAAGAGATCGACGCTGCCGCCGCACGCCTGCAGGCCCGAGGCCCTGTCCAGAGGATAGGACTTCAAAAAAGAGGTCTTCTTCTTAAGGGCCTTGTGGGCATCCTCCAGGGCGGTCTTCTCCAGGGTCCCGCCGCCGACCGACCCCTGGGCGCGGCCGTCGGCAAAAACGCACATCTTGGCGCCGATCTTACGCGGGGTCGAGCCCCGGCTTGCGACCACGGTCACGACGACGCTGGCGTTATCCCTTTTTAGCTCGCCCAGAATCCTGTTGAACAACGACTCCATCGCCGATATACTCTTCCTATGATGACGTGTATTGTTCTGGCTGCCGGCGAGAGCCGGCGCTTCGGCAGCCCCAAACCCCTGGCGCCCGTCAACGGCCTGCCCGCGATCCGGGTGATCGTCGATGTCCTGCTCGCAAGCGCCGTCGATACTATCGTCGTCGTCCTCGGCCACGAGGCCGAGGGCATCCGACCCTTGATCCCCCGGGAGGAGCGTCTGCGGATCAGCGTCAACAAAGACTATGCCCGGGGCATGACCTCTTCTTTCCAGGCAGGGCTCAAGGCGCGCACCGCCCGGAATGCCGACCTCATGCTCTTGCCTGTTGACCTGCCTTTTGTCAAAGTGGCGACGATCGATCTCTTATGCCGGACATTCCAAGAAGAACGCCCCCTCATCCTCGTGCCGACCTATAACGGCCGCTCCGGCCACCCGCCTGTCTTTGCGTCCTCGCTCACCGATGACTTCAGGGCGTTGCGCGACGACGAACCACTCTGCGCCGTCCAACACCGGCTCAAAGACAAGACCCGGTACCTGCCCGTCGAGGACCCGGGCGTCATCCTCACCTACAACACCCCTGCCGAGCTCGCCCGCCACCTCAAAACATAAAACATGTAGTGCCAACCCATCCGTCTCAACAATAAACTAAACCATAAGGGAGCCCCCTCTCGGGCCGGGGGAGCTTGAAAAAGGCTTCCCTTATTATAATACAAAGTTACGACACAGGGGCCCGGCTTCAAGCATGTGTCCCGCCCTCCGCCCCCGGGGCCTTGAGGGCCGCCAGGATCTTTTCGGGCGTGATGGGCAGCTCCTTGATCTGCACGCCGATGGCATCGTGAATGGCGTTGGCCAGGGCGGCGGCGGTCGGCAGCAGCGACGCCTCCCCCATCCCCTTGGCGCCAAAAGGTCCCTGCGGATCCTTCGTCTCCACGAAGATGGACGCGATATCGACCATGTCCGTCGAGCGCGGGATGCGATATTTGGAAAAAGTCGGATTCAGGACTTTGCCCTCGGCAAGACGCAGGTCCTCATGGAAGGTGTAGCCGACGCCCATGAGGATCGAGCCCTCGATCTGGCCCTGGACGCTCTGCGGGTTGATGGGGTAGCCAATGTCGTGGACGTCCGTCATCTTCAGGACCTTGACCCGGCCGGTCTTCTTGTTGACCTCCACCTCGGCAATCTGCGCCTCAAAACCGTAGCTGGCCGAGATGTTCCCTTCGCCCGTGCGGAAGTCAATGGGCGTGGTCTTCGGATTGTAATTCCCGCGGCCGATCAGGAGGTGGCCGTAATTAAAGGAGTAACAAAGCTCGACCGCCTTATCAAAGTTCATGACGCCGCTGTTATCGGAATGCCGTACGACCTCTTCGTCGCGGATATCGAGGCCTTCTTTATCGAGATTCAGCTCGCGGGCGACCACCCCGAGGATCTGGCGCTTAACGTCAGCGGCGGCGTTCTTCGTGGCGTTGCCGGAGATAAAGGTAACGCGGCTGGCAAAGCTGCCCGTGTCAAAGGGCGTGATCTCGGTATCCGCGGCCTTGATGCGGATACGCTCATAGGCGACGCCCAGCTCCTGGGCCGCGATCTGCGCCAGCGCCGTATCCGACCCCTGGCCGGTGTCCGCCGCGCCGGTGAAGACATAGACCGAGCCGTCCTCCTCGACCTTAATGATGGTGCCGGCGGACTCGTGGGCTTTATACATCTTGGAGCCCATCACATCGGCCGCGACGCCGATGCCGATGCCGCGCACCACGTCCGCATCGCTCTTCTTGCCTTTGCCGTACTTCTGTTTCCAGCGGCTGACCTCGGCGCCCCGACGGATACACTCCTTCAGGCCGTTGGTGGAAAGCACCAGTTTGTTGACGGTCACGGTGTCGGGATCCGTCGCGTTCTTGAGGCGGAATTCTACCGGGTCCATGCCGATGCCGCGCGCGAGCATGTCCATGTGCGACTCAACGGCAA
>CAZCSY010000091.1:0-6054 GCA_964501505.1 uncultured Planctomycetia bacterium | reverse complement strand
AGAAGCTAGACGTGGAGATGGGGGACCTCAAGGCCAAGTATGACGCCCTCACCCAGGACCACGAGAGCCTCAAGAGCAAGTTTGACCTGGTGACCAAGGAGCGGGCGACGCTCGTCGAGCGTCTCCAGGAAGTCGCCGGGGAAAAGAAGTCCCTCGAAGAGGAGATCGTCGAGCTCAAGAAGGCGGGCGGCGGGACAGTGACGTACGGCATCCCCACCAACACCCCGACGGACGACGCGTACTGGGCCAACCTCCTGCGCGAAAAGGCGGCCCTGGAGATCGAGGTCAAGAACATGGGCGCCCAACTGGACGACGCCAAGCTCAAGCTCGCCACCGCGATGGACGAGGGGCGCAAGATCGACCTTCAGCTCAAGACCGCCCTCGACGGCCGCAGCGATGTGGATCGTAAACTCGTTTATAACGAAAAGTTGTCGCGTACGCTCTCGGAAGACCTCGTGCGCGAAAAGCGGGACAAGAAGACGTTGCAGACGCAGCTCGACAGCCTGCGGCAGGAGAATTTTGAGTTGAAGAGCCGTCTGATGGCGGTAGGCGACAAGAAGACCTCGCTCGAAGGAAAGCTCGTCGACCTGCAGCAGGAGCGCGAGATCCTGGCCAAGCGCCTGGCGGAACTGGATTCCGTCTTGCAGGAGCGCGTCGACCAGATCATCGAGGTGAAGAACGACCTGAAGGCGGCGCGTACCGATGCCAAGAAGGTAAGCACCAAAGACAGCCGTGTCGTGCAATTGCAGCCCATCGTGGTCAAGGCCACGGAGGATCTGCCGTCGCGCCGCGCCGCGCCCGTCTCGGGACAGATCCTGGCGATCAACGACGAGAACAACTTCGTGATCGTGGACGTCGGCGAGCAGGACGGCCTGGCGGTCGGCCAGACCGTGTCGGTGACGCGCGAAGGCATGAAGATAGGCACCCTTGAGATCATCCAGACGCGCCAGGAGATCGCGGCGGCGGACATCAAGAATGTTCAGGCCGGCACGAAGCTGAGGATCGGCGATTCGGTCCGTTGAGACCGCGGTGAGACCCTTTAGTTTTTTACATGAGCCTGCGGGGATGTGCCTGCGGGTTTTTGTGTCAGTGAGAGGATGACGCGATGACGCCTCCCGCAAAAAAGAAGCACGCGAGCATCGAAGACGTGGCCCGGGCCGCCGGGGTGTCGATCACGACCGTCTCGCGCGTGATCAACAAGTTTCCGACGGTCAAGGACGCCAACCGCCGCCGCGTCGAAGAGGCGGTCCGGCGGCTGAAGTTCAAGCCCAACCTGGCGGCGCAGCGTCTGGCGAGCGGTTCCAACAACACCATAGGCCTGGAGATTCCCCGCTACGAGGGAATCTTTTATTCGTTCTACGCGATGGAGATCTTCCGCAGCGTCGGAATCGCCTGCGACGGCTTCAAGATCGATCTCTTGCTGCACCTCACGGACGGCAGGACGTCCGTCAACCCCTCGGCCGTCGGCGGCGTGATCTTTGCCGACGTCATCAACAACCGCGGGCACGTCGAGGACTTTCTGGAGATGAATCTTCCCATCGTCCTGATGAACTATCTGGACGAGGACGTCCCGGCGGCCAGCGTCAGCATCGATAATCTCAAGGGTGCCCGCACCGCGACCCAGTACCTTGTCCAGATGGGCCACGAGAAGATCGCCTTCATCTCCGGCGACCTGATGTCACAGGCCGCGACCGACCGCCTGGAGGGCTACAAGCGGTCCCTGGCCGATGCCGGCCTGCCGTTCAAAAACGAATACTGCCAGCGCGGCGATTACTCGCGCAAGTCCGCCCGCGTCTCCGCCGAGAGGATATTGGCGCTGTCCGACAGGCCCACGGCCGTCTTCGTCTCGTCGGACGACATGGCCATGGAGGCCATCTCGGTCTTCCAGGAAAACGGCCTGAAGGTCCCCGGGGATGTCTCCGTCATCGGTTTTGACGACGACCCCGTCTGCCTCTACGGTCCCGTCTCCCTGACGACCATGCGCCAGCCCCTGCGGGAGATGGCGCAGACGGCGGTCAGAGAGCTGTATCTTAAGATCCAGGAGCCCGCAAGGGATATCAACCGTATCGTCCTTTCTCCCGAACTCGTCATCAGGGATTCCGTCGTCTCTCTTTCCAGGAACACATGAGTCGCCGACAACTGTGTCAATCCCTCGCCGACAAGATCCTGGCCACGGGTGTCGGCAGCATGCCGCACGCTGATGCGGCCGGCGCCGAGGCGCTCGTCTGGGAGATGCTTGTCGATCACGCACCCTTCTGGGCGCAGTTGCCGCGCCGCGACTTTCTGGAAAACATGTACGTCCAGTACGGCGAGCAGTTGCCCGGCCTGCGTGTCGATGCCAGGCAAAAGACCGTCTGGGTGGATACCGACGCCCCGTCTTACCTCGATGATTTTGAGGCGTGCTTCACGAAGATCCAGGAAAGGCAGGTCGATGCCTTTGCGATCAGCAGGGGCGCGGCCCTGGGTTTATACCTTCTGGCCGCGCGGCTCCAGGAGCAGAGTTGGCAGGGCTGGGTGAAGGTGCAGGTTATCGGCCCGGTTAGCCTGGGGCTGACGCTGTTGGACCGGAAAAAGACCCCGATCCTTCACAACGCCGAGCTCGCCGAGTTGCTGCCGGCGTACCTGGCCCTGAAGGCCGCGTGGATCATCCGTCAGGTGCGGGCGCACGCCGAGACGAAGATCATCGTCTTTATCGACGAGCCGTATCTGGTGGCCCTGGGGACGAGCGCCTGTTCCCTGCCGCGCGAGGCGATCATCAGGATGATCGACGCGGTCGTGGCAACGATCCACGAGAGCGGCGCCCTGGCCGGCATCCACTGTTGTGGCAACACCGACTGGGACCTGGTGATGGCGACGAAGGTCGACATCGTGAGCTTCGACGCCTTCGGCTACTTCGATAAATTTTTATTGTATGAAAAGGCGGGGACCGCTTTTTTGCGCCGCGGCGGCGTGCCGGCGGTGGGGATCGTTCCCAACACCGAGGCGCTCGACGAGGAAGGTCTCGAGGACCGCCTCGGCGGCGTCCTCGAACGGCACAAGGACCTGTTTGTGAACGGTGGTCTCATCACGGCCTCCTGCGGCTGCGCCGGGCTGACCGAAGAGCGCGCCGCCAAGGTCCTGGACCTCTCGGTCCGCCTGTCGCGTCGCCTCCAAAGTGTGCTCTAAGCCAGCGGGAGTCCCCCCCTGTAAAGGCGGGGACTCTATGCCCGTTTTGAGTTCCACGGGCATGCCCGCGGGTATCTACGATTTAGAATGAGAGGAGCCTCAAGTTTCTAATAGTTGGTTTGAGTTCCCCGCGCATGCGCGGGGGGTATCTATGTCGTTCGGGAAAGTATATGTCGGGTTCAGACGTCGCCGTCCGGGCGGGCTCAAAAGGAGCTTCCCTGGCGTGCGGGAGGGGGGATGTATGAAACACGTTGGTTTGTGGGCGGCGGTGATGGTGATGGCGCTATCGGGCATGGCGACGGCGCAGGAGAACGAACTGATCGCAGGGGAGGCGCTCACGGAGAAGGCGCTGGGTGAGGCGCAGGTATCTTCCGTTGTCGGAGATACGGAGGAGGCGCAGGAGGCGATACCGTCGCAGTGGGTCTGGGGCGAGGTGGCGAGCGTCGATGTTGCCGGCAACAGCCTGTTGCTCAAGTACCTTGAATACGAGACGGCCGAGGAGGTTACCAGGACGGTGTACGCCGACGACAAAACAGTCTTTCAGGGCGTTTTGGGTCTGGCGGACCTTGAGACCGGCATGCACGTGACGATCGACTATAAAGAGAAAGGCGGCCGTTGCGTCGCGGATATCATCGACGTAGAGACAGGTACCTGAGAAGGCTTAGCCTCGTCACTATCAAGCCTTGGCGAGGTTCGCAAAAATAGGGAGGATGCCGTGAAGCGCATGTTCATATTGGTGGTGGCGGTTGGGGTCATGGCGGGGGCCCTGGAGGTTCAGGCCGAGGTTCAACGTCTTGCCTCGACATGGGAGGCTAAGGAGGCGACGTCTAGCGACAATAAGGTTCCAGGATCGCTGTCCCCCGGTAATGAGCTTAAGCCCAATCCGGAGCAGACCTTGTGGGTTCGGGGCGAGGTGGTCAGCGCCTCTTCCGGGTTTCTGGTGGTTGAGTACTATGATTATAAGGTGGGGGGGAAGGTAAAGCTGAAAATCAAGACCGACAGCAAGACGGTCTTCGGCAATTGCTCGGGGTTATCTTCGATAAGGCGCGGTAAGTACGTGTCGGTTGATTATAAGATAGATGGAACCGGGCAGGCGATTGCGCAGGCCGTCAGCGTGAATGCGGATGAGAGTTCCGATTGGTCCGGCGGGGCGTGAGGAGTGATTTGCGAAACGCCGCTTGGAACCTCCGGTTGCAAAAAGGGTTTCGGATGAACGTGAAGTGAAGAGACTTGTCATCTTCGATCTTGACGGCACGCTGGTGGATGCCTACCCGGCCCTTATCGCGAGTGTCGTCTTTACGGTGAAGCGCCTGGGGTATGCCGCGCCGTCGGCCACGCGCATCCGGCGCGCCGTGGGCCGCGGCCAGCGGTTTTTGCTTGAGCCATTTGTCGACAAGAAGGATTTAGGGCGGGCGCTCGGCATCTTCAGGCCCCACCACCAGCGGGCATTGTTGCGGGGCGTGCGTTGGTTGCCGCATGCGCGGCGTGTCCTTAGTATCTTGAAGGGGCGCGGGATGTATCTTGCCATCGCGAGCAACCGGCCGGCGCCGTTTACAAAGCAGATCCTGCGGGTGTTGGGGGCCGACCATCGCTTCGACGCGATGCGCTGCGCCGATCAGGTGCACCAGGGCAAGCCGCATCCGCAGATGCTCAATGATATCAGGCGCCGCTTCGGTCTTTCGCGGGCCGATACCGTCTACGTGGGCGATATGCCTATCGATATCGAGGCGGGCCGCCGGGCGCGTCTGGACACGATAGGGGTGCCCACCGGCTCCAGCACCCTGAAAGAGCTCAAGGCAGCCCGACCGACGCTGATTATCGGGAGCATCTCGGGTCTTGTAGCTGCCCTAACTAAATTAAAATAAAAGGGTTAGAAGAACAGTGGCCCGTCGGCGCACAGGGACAGCAAGTATTTGGCCGCGCCTCGCCGTTTATATACAATATTAAAATCAAGGGGGACTCATGTTTGTCGCAAGTAATCTTGTTTCGGCTGTCGCGCAGATACTGGACGTCGTCCTGAATGTCCTTTCGTGGCTCATCATCATCCGGGCCCTGGTCAGTTGGGTGAGTCCGGATCCCCTGAATCCCATCGTCCAGTTCCTCCAGCGCACGACCGAACCGATCCTTTATCCCATCCGGAAAGCCCTGCCTTTCACCTGGCGCCTGGGGTTGGATCTGTCTCCGCTCATCGCCATCTTGGTTCTTTATTTCCTGCGTGCCTTCCTCGTGCGCACCCTTTATGATCTGAGCCTGCGCTTGCAGTAAAAGATATGATCACCGGTATCGTCATCGCGAAGATCGTCCTCCTGTGTTTCTTTTTGGGTCTGTCGGCGTTTTTTTCGGCTTCCGAGACGGCCCTCTTTTCTCTTGATTCGATCAAGCTCAGGCGCATCATCCAGCGCGGCCGCCACGCCGAGGTCATCGCTCGTCTCCTCGAGAACCCGTTGCGCTGTCTGACGACGATCCTGGCGGGCAACACCCTCGTCAACATCGCGGTCTCTTCGCTCGTGACGACGCTCTTGATCGATTCTCTCGGCGATAAGGGGCTGGCGGTCTCCATGGGAGTGACGACACTCCTGTTGTTGACCTTCGGCGAGGTAACGCCCAAGACGATCGCCATTCACAACAACGAGCGCCTGGCCGACGCCTTCGTCGGGCCCCTGTACGTCTTTAGCCGCGTCATCAAGCCGTTTCTCTTTCTGGCGACGACTATCTGCGATAAGACCATGGGTCTTTTCGGCCTGAAGCTCAAGCGTGAGCCGACCCTGACGGAGGAAGAGTTCAAGACGGTCATCGAGGTGGGCCAGCGCCACGGAGTCGTGGGTAAGAGCGAGAAGGAGATGGTGATGTCGATCCTCGAGCTCACCACGACGACCGTCGATGAGATCA
>CAZCSY010000090.1:0-6058 GCA_964501505.1 uncultured Planctomycetia bacterium | reverse complement strand
GCATGACGACGTTCTGGGTGAAGCGCTTGATCAGGCGGATCTGGTCCTGCGTCAGAGCCGTGCCCAGCGACGCGACGATGTTATGGATGCCTGCCCGGAAGGGCACGATCATGTCGAGGTAGCCCTCGACGACGATGATCTCGTCGAGCCGGCCCGCGGCCTCGCGAGCCTGCGGCAGTCCGAAGAGATGGCGCCCCTTGACGTAGGCGGCGGTCTCGGGCGAGTTGACGTATTTGGGCAGACTCTCGTCCATCACCCGGCCGCCGAAGGCCACCGTGCACTCTTTGATATCAAGGATGGGAAAGATGATCCGGTTGCGGAAGCGGTCGTAAAAACCACCTTCTTCTTTGCGCACGACGAGACCCGCCTTTTCCAGGATGTCGAGGCCCACCATCTCGCGTTTCATCTTCTGAATCAGGTGGTCCCACCCGTCGGGGGCAAAGCCCAGCCGGAAGGCCGCGGCGGTCTCTTTCGCGATGCCCCGTTGCTGCAGGTAGGCGCGCGCCCCTTGTCCCTCAGGCGTCTTCATCAGGATGTCGTGATAATACTGGCAAGCCTTCTCGTTGGTGGTATAGAGCTGCTGGCGCGTGTCCTGGCGTGCCTTCTGGGCCGGGGTGACGATGGGCTGCGGCAGACTGATGCCGTTGCGCCGCGCGAGGATCTCCAGGGCCTCGCGGAAGGTCGTGCGCTCGTACTGCATGATGAAGGACAGGGCGTTGCCGCCGACCCCGCAGCCGAAGCAGTGAAAGATCTGTTTTTCCAGGCTGACGATGAAGGACGGCGTCTTCTCCGGGTGGAACGGGCAGCGGGCCTTGAAATTGCGGCCCACCCGTTTCAGGGGCACATAGGAGCCGATGACCTCCACGATATTGCTGCGATCCAGGACGTCTGTGACGACGGCGTCCGGATAAAGGTGCGCCATGGCGTCTCGCCTTGAGTGGTTTATCTTGTTCGTTTGATCCGGTGGAACCCCGAAAACGCGGAGGTGGCGATCCTGGAAGTCCCTTCGATCTTGTCCAACAGGAGATTCATACCCAGTGTGTCGGAGGCGACGTGCCCCGCGATGATGACGTTGATATGCTTGCCTTGGAATTTTTTGTAGTGTTCCTCGCTCAAATGCATCCCCACGACCGTCCCCACCCCGGCCGTGACAAGGTGATCGACGATGTCCTGGGGGCCCTCCGTGCCCCCCGTCATGTCGACGAATATTTTTCCCGCGCGCTGCTGGGGATTACCTATGAGGAGGGTCGGCGCCACATGCCGGCGGCTGGCGATCTGGTATTCCTCGACAGAGAGCAGGATATCGAGGAGCGACCCGAGCGTCTGCGGCCTTTTGCTTTCGAAGAGGTTCCGGAGGAACGTCGCCGCGTGGTTGTCGGCGGGCGTATGCATGCAGATGAACGGGATGTCCAGGAGCCGCGCGGCATCGGCCGCCCGGTAGTGGTTTGCCGCGTGCAGGCGACGGCCGATCTCCTTCTTGCGGTCCGTCACCAGCCCTTCGGCGACCGTCACGGGGATGCCGACGCCGTTGAGGATGTCGGTCTGCATGTCCATCACCTCGTAAAGCTGAGCAAAGCCCCGGCCCGATGGGTGGTGCGCGAGGGCCAGGTTGATCTTCGTCCCTCCCCTGGCGTTCAATCTGTCAATGAGCAGGAGTTCGCTCGTGTCGATATCGATGCCGACCATGGCGTGCGTCACGTCCCGGTCCGGATCACCAAAGACGATGCGGGAATCGTCATACGGGTGCTCCAGCATTTCGGGGTCGTACGTCTCTTTCCTGTCGGCCGGCGCCTCGTCAAAGGCCTTCCTGCGCCGGGCGAGCATGTCGTCGATCTGTTGCGCGGAACGCGGGTCGGCCGCGCGCCCCTCGGCGACGATTAAAGAGTAGATATCTTTCAATTTCATAAGATAGGGACGTTAGCGTTCCAGGGCCCGATCGACCTCTTCGTTGGGCTCGCCGAAAGGTAAGATCTTGTTTACGAAACCGCTGACGCTGTTTTTATAGATCGACGGCGCCATCCGGAGGATCTTATGGCCCAAGAGCGACGACTTGGCGCTCATCTCGAGGTAGGAGACCGTCGAGATCGTCATGATGTACAGGGCGATGCTGGCGATCCAGAAGCCGCGCAGGCAGCCGATGAAGAGACCTACCCATCTATCTATGCTGCTTTTTGCCTCGATCTTAATGAGCAGAAAAAACGACTCCCGGAGGATGCGGAACAGCAGCGTGATGACGGTCAAGAGGCAGCAAAAGACAAAGACGTCTCCTGCATCGAGAGGGAGTGCCGGAACCTTCGTATTCAGGTAATCCGACAGCGGCGTGGTGTAGATGTGGAACGCGATGACGGTGACGAACCAGAGGTTGAGCAGCTTGAAGAGCTCAATTCCCGTGCCGGTCCGGATACCGATGTAGCACATCCGCAGGATGATGCCGATGACGAGGAAATCCGCCCAGTTGATCCCGACCAGGTATTTGGTTAGCATTTGCCTCTATAAAATTTTTGAAAGTATAACATATGATTGGTGTTGCGTCAAGGCGGAGGCCCTATCTTGACTTTGGGGTCCGAATATGCTACATTTTTCTCTACATGAAGGAAACGCTTTCCCAAGAACCCATCCGGCAGGAAGATCTGCTCGCGCAGCTGGCCAAGGCACGACAGGAGCTCTCTACCCTCTTTGAGATCTCCAACGCCATGCACAAGACGCTGGCCCTGGACGAGATCCTCTACATCATCCTGACCGGCGTCACATCGCATTCCGGGCTCGGTTTCAACCGGGCGGTCCTCCTTTTGACGGATGCCTCGGCTCCGTATCTGGAAGGGGTCATGGGGATCGGCCCGGACAACGGCGAAGAGGCCCGGCGTATCTGGGGGATGATCGACGGCCGCCGGATGGACCTCGACGACCTCGTCAACGCCTACGGTCACTCACGCCAGGCCTTGAACCGCTCCGCGTTTTACAATCTGGTCAAGAGCCTGCGCATCCCCATCAAAGACCCCGAGGGCGGGATCCTCGCCAAGGCCTTTGCCGAGGCCATGCCCTTTCACATCCGCAAGGAAAACCGCAGCCAGTTTCCGGACGATCCCATCCTGAAGATCTTCGACGCCGAGGAGTTTGTCGTGGTGCCGCTCAAGGCCCGCGACGCGTGCATCGGCCTGATCGTCGCCGACAACATCTTCACCCGCCGCTCCATCACGCGCGACGAGATCCGCGTCCTCACGGTCTTTGCCAATCAGGCCGGCATGGCCATCGAGAACTCCAAGCTCTACGAGCGCGCCCTGGTGCGCGCCCACAAAGACGCCCTTACCGGCCTGTGGAATCACGGGTATTTTCAGCGCGTCCTGGAAGACGAGTTGCACGTGGCCAAGGAGCAGTGCGCGTACATGAGCATCATCATGTTGGATATCGACGACTTCAAGAATTACAACGACACCTGGGGCCACCAGAAGGGCGACGAGATCCTGGTGCGGCTCTCCAGTGTGCTCATTGAGTCTTCCCGTAAGATCGATTGGGTCTGCCGTTACGGCGGCGAGGAGTTCACGATTATCCTGCCCAGGGCATCCCGCCGCGACGCCCGCGTCATCGCCGAGCGCGTGCGCGCGAACGTCGAGAAGACTCAGCTTTCCGGCGAAGCCGACCACCCCATCCAGCGCCTGACCGTGAGCGTCGGCGTGGCTTCCTTCCCCGATGACGGCAACAATAAGTCCGACCTGATCAAGGCGGCCGACCAGGCCCTCTACGAGGCCAAGCACCAGGGCAAAAACCGCGTCGTCTCCGCCGGTCCCCCTCTTCCCTAAGCAGCCACAGGCACCATCTCATCTTTCTACACGTTCAAGCGTGGCTACGGGCTTACTCCTGTAGGTACAGGCATGCGGGGTAAGATGTTGCCTGGCTCCACACGTGCTATCAGACGGATTCGGAGGAGAGTTCTTTCGCGTCTCTGGGCGTTTCGCCCTTGGAAGGGGGAGGCGTCTCGTGGAGCTTGACCGAGACGATCTTGGAGATGCCGGAGCGCTCCATGGTGATGCCGTACATGACGTTGGCGCGCGCGATGGTCCTCTTGTTGTGCGTGATGGTGATGAACTGGGAGGTCTTGGCGAAGTCCGCGAGCATCCGACTGAAGCGGTCGATGTTCGATTCGTCCAGGGCCGCATCGATCTCGTCGAGCACACAGAAGGGTGACGGTTTTGTCTTGAAGATGGCAAAGATGAGGGCGATCGCCGCCAGGGACTTTTCGCCGCCGGACAACAGCGTGATGTTCTGGAGCTTCTTGCCGGGCGGGCGGCAGATGATCTCGATGCCGGATTCGAGCACGTCTTCCTCGTCGAGCAAAAAGAGCCTGGCGTCGCCCCCGCCGAAGAGCATGCGGAAGTAATCCTTGAATTCCTCGGCCACGGTCTGGAACGTTTCCAGGAACATCTTGCGGGTGTTGCGGTTGATCTTCTGGATGGCCTTTTGGAGCGCGTCCTTGGCCATGATGAGGTCGTTCTGTTGCTGCGTCAGGAAGTCGTAACGGTTCTTGAGTTCTTCGAGCTCTTCGATGGCCACGAGGTTCACCGTCCCGTAGGATGCGACCTTGTCCTGCAGGGCCGTGATGTCGCTCGTGAGCGCCTCGATGTTGATGTCGGCGAGCGCCTCTTCTGAGAGGGGCGTCTCTTCCAGGTCCACCCCGTAACTCTGAAGGATGCGGCTCTTGGTCTGTGTGCCGCGAAAGGTGAGCTCCTGCTCCTGCATCTGGTAGCGGTGGTGTTCTTCTTTGGTCTTGTCGATCTTCTCTTCCAGGTCGATGATCGCCCCCTGCAGGAAGTCGAGGGCATTGACCTCTTCGATGCGCACCTGACTGAGGTTCTGGTGTTCGCGGGTCTGGCGTTCTATCTCTTCCCGGCTATTCTTAATCTCTGCCGTGAGCGCCGCGACCTCCTGCTTGAGTTCCTCGATCTTGGCCCGGCCGTCTTGAGTCTCTTTTTCATTGAGGTTCCAGGTCTGGGTGTCCTGCGCCAGAGAGTCTTTATAAAAGGTAAGGTTGTTGACGAGCGTCTCCTCCTTCGCCTTGTGGTTGACGAGGATCGAGCGCAGTTGGGTGATTGTGACCAGGAGATTCTCGCGCCGCGCGGTACACGCATCGATCTTTGAGCTGTTCGCGGCGATCGTGCCTTCATGGGTCGTCCTCTCGTTCTGGACGGTCTCCAGTTCCTGCTGGGAGCGCGTCTCGTCCTCTTCGGTCCGCTCAAGCTGTCGGTTGACATCGTCGAGCTCCACCGTCACGACGCCCAACTCTTCCGCGATGCGGCGCGCATTGTCGGAGAGGTTGGCCGCTACCGCCTCCCTGTTGTTGAGGTCGTAACGTTCCTGCAGGAGGGTGTCGGTCGCGTCCTTGACCTGCTTGACGGCCTCCAGGAGTTCTTTTTCCTTTTCCCGCATTTGACGCACGCGGTCCTCGATCGTTCGGCCGGTCTCTTCGATCTTTGCCTCCAGCGTCTGCCAGTCGAAGGGGACGAACTTGATCTCGCACCGGATCCGGTAGACCTGAGTCGTTTCGTCGAAGCGGACCTCCCGGGCGTGGGCGATGATGCCGGAGATGTCGTCCTGCGGTCTTTTCCTGACCTCAATGACCGCCTCCTCGGCGTCCGGCATGCCGTCATATTTAAGTTTGAGTTCTTTAAGAAAATCCATCTGGGACTGAAGACTGAGCTTTTCTCTTTCGAGATCGCGGACAGAGGCGTCGAGGTCTTTGAGGGAGGCTTCGAGCGCCGTCTTTTTCTGACTCTGCGCTTCGAGCGCCCCTTCTTCCTGGGTGATGATCTCCTTGCGCCCGCCGATTTCGGTGAGGATCCCCTGGAGTTGTTGCGTCCGTTCGCGGTTTTCTTCTTGCGCCTTGGTCTTCTCCGCCTGGAGCCGGCGCTGGCGCGCCCGCAAGGTATGCAGGGACGCCGCGGCCTGTGTCAGGTCGTTGCGGGCCCTGGTCTCCTGAACACTGAGGTCGAAGATGCGGGTCTTGAGTTCTTTGATCTCTTTGAGTCTGGCGTCGATCGTGGCACCGATCGTGGCCAGCTCCTGC
>CAZCSY010000089.1:3038-6113 GCA_964501505.1 uncultured Planctomycetia bacterium | reverse complement strand
CGGCCCTGGCGGCGATCACGGCGATGGGGATCGAGGGAGTGGCCCGGGCCCTCCGGTGGTGGAGCTGGGAAGAGTTCCCGATGAAAAAGGCCGTCGCGATCCTGTCGGTCCTGCTCGTCGCGACGAGCGCCCTGGCCGGGGGCCGTCTCATCTTCCATAAGTTGCCACGCGACAACTTCTATGACGGCGGCGCCTACATGGGGCATCTGGAGCTCTCCAACAGGATCCGCAGGGCCGGCGCCGACAAAAAATCCCTGGTGTTGTTCACGCTGCCGCAGATGCAGGTGGGCGCCAGGATGACCCGGCTCTTCCTCGAGGGACGGGCCCCTGTCGCGTTCCTGTCGCAATTCGACGTCAACTTCCCGCCGAAGATAGACACGTGGCGGTCCTTTGAAGAAGGACAGCGGCGAAAAGGCAGGAACCTGTATTACTGCTTCTTCACGTTCGATAACCGCAACGGTTATATCTACGGCACGGACGAGACCTTCCGGGAGGTCTTCGTGAAGATGCACCCGGATATCCAGCCGGAGATCGTCCGGGGCACGGACACGCAACCCATGTGGTATCTCTATGTCGTCCGGGCGTCGGCGAACCAGGCAGAAGAAGAGGTGTCGCGGGAACGCGAGCAGGACGCCTCGATGACCGATTTCCTCGTGGCCAAGACCTTCAAGCTCCTGGCGCGCGGATTCCTTCTGATCACCGATTTTGACGGCCTGAAAACAAAAGGCATCAAAAAGATCAATAAGTTGAGCGAGGAGAAATGGCAGAAGCGCTCTCGCAAGGTCCAGGAGATACTCAAAGACCTGCCGGCCGATGTCCGTCAGACCTACGGTTTCCGCCAAGACATGAGCCGCCAGGAGGTAATCCAGAGTATCGAGGGGTTCGACAAGAAAAAGGCCCAGGCGCTCATAGACGCCGTGCCCGACGCCTTGATAGCCAAGAAGTTCCGGGAATACCGGAGCCGATCCAGCAGGGAGCTGTCCGACAAGGGGCAGGTCGAACAGGTCAAAAACCTATGGCAGCGCTCCCTGACCAGATGGTCTCAAACAGAGTAGCTATTGGGCAGAGGGAAATCTCCCGGGGTTTACCCCGGCCATAGCACGTGGGATAAATCGTCCTTGTAGTTTTTTTGTTTTTCGGTATTATATGTGCGTCCGCCGAAAACGCGCCCTCGCCAGGCAAGGAGACAAAAGATGACTGCAAATAAACGTATTCTTCTGACAGGTCTGGGCGTCCTGTTGGCCGCCGTCGTCATCCGCGAAGTGATCTTCCGCAGCCCCCAGGCGGCCGTTGCGCGGCTGGCCGGCTACAGGATCAGCGCCCCCCGGGACACGCGCGCCGAGATCTTTTTCCGGGACAAAACGCTGGTGTACGACGTGACCTACGCGTGCGTCGTTCCGCTGGGCAGGCTGACCATCACGACGCGATCGACGCCCGAGGCCTGTCTTTTGCGGGCGCGCGTAACGACAGAGGGGACCCCCCTCGGCGGCATCTTGAAGGCGCGGGCCGAGATCGCGTCCCTGCTGGATCCGCAGACGCTCGCCCCGCGCCAGTACACGGAGTACACCGAAGTCAAAGAGAAAAAGAAGACAAAAGTCTCTGTCTTCGACCTGGAGGAGATGGTCGTGCGCCAGGATGAACGCACCATCAAGATCCATGAGGGTGTGCGCGATGCGCTCTCGGCGTTCTTTTGGCTGCTCTCCCGGACGCCTTCGCCCGGACCGCTGCGCTCCGAGTTTATCTCGAAAAAAGAGCTCTACACCATCACCCTGACGCCGCTTGGGCAAAAAACGGCTGTCGCGAGCTATCAGGTCGAGATCAAGAGGGCCAATGGCACGTCCTCGCACGGCGGCCGCTTCACGGTCTGGATATCAAAGGGGCCCACGCGCACCCCTGTCCTGATCAAGGGCTGGACACCCGTAGGGCATCTATCCGCGATCCTCAGGGAAATCCGTTCGGACGAAAAAGAGGAGACCTCGTGAAAGTTCCCTTTCTGGACCTCGCTGCCGCTTACCGACAGATCAAACGAGGGGCCGGGGTTCGCATGCGCCGGCTCTTCAGGGACGCGGACTTTATATTAGGTAAGGACGTGCGGGACTTTGAGCAGGCCTTTGCGCGCTATCTCGGCGCCTCCTTTGCCATCGGCGTCAATTCCGGAACAGACGCCCTCTTTCTGGGGCTGCGGGCCCTGGATATCGGCCCCGGGGACGAGGTCATCGTACCGGTCTATACTTACATCGCCTCTGCCTACGCCATCTCCTATACCGGCGCACGGCCCGTCTTTGTCGACATCGACCCCCGGACGTATAACATCGATCCCGGCCAGGTCAGCCGCGTTTTGACCCGCAGGACGCGGGCTATCATGCCCGTCCATCTCTACGGACAATGCGCCGACATGCCTGCGATGGGACGTCTGGCGCGCCGGTACGGCCTTTGTGTCATCGAGGACGCAGCCCAGGCGCACGGCGCCGCCCTCAAGGGCCGCAAGGCCGGGACCTGGGGCGATTGTGCCGCCTTCAGCTTCTATCCGACAAAAAACCTGGGGGGCCTGGGTGACGCAGGCGCCATCGTGACATCCGACAAGAGACTCTGCGCGCGATTGCTCAAACTCCGGGACTACGGCCGCACGGCACGCTATGAGCACGATGTCCTCGGCTACAACTCGCGCCTCGACAGCATCCAGGCGCTCTTCCTTTCGGAAAAACTCAGGAGGCTCGACCGGTGGAACCGGTCCCGCCGCCGAATAGCGGCGCTCTACCGCCGCCTCTTAAAGGGTGTCGTCGACATCGGGCTTCCCGCAGAGGCGCACGCGGCGTATCATGTCTATCACATCTTCGCCCTGCGCGTGAAAAACCGCGACCGCGTGCTGGAAGGACTAAAGAAGGCGGGAATCGGCGCCATGGTCCACTATCCCATTCCCCTGCACCTTCAAAGGGTCTACCGGAATCTTGGCTACCGGCAGGGAGACTTCCCTGCGGCCGAAGAGGTGGCGCGTGAAATCCTGTGCCTTCCGATCTATCCGCAGATGACGGACAACCAGGCGCGCACCGTCGTCCGCACGCTCAAAGGGCTGGT
>CAZCSY010000089.1:0-3028 GCA_964501505.1 uncultured Planctomycetia bacterium | reverse complement strand
GACCCCTGTCAGCGTCGTCATCCTTACGAAAAATGAACAAGAGAATATCGCCGCGTGCATTGATTCGGTCAAAGGGTGGGCCCACGAGGTCCTCGTGGTCGATGATTTCAGCACGGACGAAACGGTCCGCATCGCCCAACAGATGGCCGACAAGGTCCTCATCAAAAAGATGGAAATCGAGGGCACGCACCGCAACTGGGCCTATGCCCAGGCCGGGAACCTCTGGGTCCTGAGCCTGGACGCGGACGAAAAAGTCACGCCGGAGCTCCGGAGAGAGATCGACGCCGCGCTCGCCGAGACCCCGCACGCCTGTTTCTCGATCCCCCTGCGCAATTTCATCGGCGACTACTGGGTGCGCTACGGCGGCTGGTACCCGGCCGGCAAGGTGCGTCTCTTTCGCAAAGACAAGTTCAAGTACGAAGAGGTGGGCGTGCATCCGCGGGCCGAGGTGGACGGCACCTGCGGCCACCTCACGCGCGATATCATCCACAAGGGATATCCTGACTTCGAACACTTCTTGGCCAGCCTCAACCGTCAGACCACCCTGGAGGCCGAAAAGTGGATCATGACCGGCCGCAGGATGGGGGGCGGACGCATCACCTGGCGCGCCATCGACCGGTTCTTTCGCCGTTTCATCGGCAAGAAAGGATGGAAAGACGGCTTCATCGGCTTCATGGTCGCCTTTTTTGACACGCTCTATCAGATCATGAGCTACGCCAAGTACCGCCAGATGCTTCTGGAGAAGAAACCCCCCGAAGACACCGAGGCGATCGCATGAAGGTTCTGGGATTGGCCGCGCCCTTCGGCCACGACGCCTCAGCCGCGCTTTTGATCGATGGAAAGGTCGTGGCCGCTGCCGAAGAGGAACGCTTCACGCGCAAGAAACACGCCCGGGACCAGCGGCCGGTCCATGCCGTCCGGTACTGCCTGAACGCCGCAGGCGTCTCGTGCCGCGACATTGACATCATCGCCTATCCCTGGTCTCTCAGGGCCCTTCGCGCCAAGCGCTGGGAGTACCTCGTCCGCAACATCTGGAGCAATCCTTCCCGGGCCTACAAAAAGTTCTTTCGCAATCATAAAGAGTGGAGAGGGCAGCAGGAATTCGTGCGCCGCACCCTCAGCGAAGCGGGATTTGCTTCCTCGGACTTCCAAAAGGTCCGATGGATCGAACACCACCTGGCCCATGCGGCCTCGGCGTATTACCTCTCCGGATTTAAAGAGGCAGCGGTCCTGTCCATCGACGGAGGCGGTGAGATCACCTCGACGCTCATCGCCGCGGCGCGCGATAATCGCATCCGGAAGTTACGAGAGATCGTGGCGCCGGACTCCCTGGGAAATTTCTATGCGACCATGACGGATTACCTTGGATTTGAAAGGGAGGACGGTGAATACAAGGTGATGGGCATGGCGCCGTTCGGTGACCCCGGCCGCGTGAACCTCGACCACATCCTCTGGTGGCACAAGGAGTTGCGCACCTACCGGTGCAACGACGACTACGTCTGGGTCAAGCGTCGCCTGCGCGCACGGCCGGACAAGGTCTATTCAAAAAAGATGGTGGCCGAGTTCGGTCCCGAGCGCCAGGGCGACGGCCTCAGCGAACCTTACATCCACATCGCCGCCGCCACCCAGAAAAAACTGGAAGACCTGACACTCAGGATCCTGGAGACCTATCTCACCGAGGAGCTTGAGCGCCACGGCAACCTCGTCTTTGCCGGCGGTTGCGCCCTCAACGTCTCCCTGAACCGGCGCCTCATCGAGCACCCGCTCGTCAAAAATCTCTGGGTCCAGCCCGCGGCGCACGACTCGGGCGGCTCTGTCGGCGCCGCTGCGATGGCCGCAGCCGAGGCAGGAGATCCCCCCGAAGAAATGCGGCACGTCTATCTGGGACCGGCCTACACGGACGCCGAGATCCAAAAAGCCGTGCAGGACGCCGGATACACCGCGGCACCGTGCGCGGACATCTGCATCCCCGCGGCAGGGCTCCTTAAAGAAGGCAAGATCGTCGGCTGGTTTCAGGACAGGATGGAGTGGGGGCCGCGGGCTCTGGGCAACCGCAGCATCCTGGGCAATCCGACGCTGCGCGGCACCAATGACCGAATCAACGCCATCATCAAGTTCCGCGAAAAGTGGCGGCCGTTCTGTCCCTCCATCCTCGAAGAATACGCCCAGGACATCATCGGCTCCAGGCACCCCTCGCCCTTCATGACCTTCTCCTTTAAGGTCACGCAGCACTGGAAGGAGCGCATCCCCGAGGCGGTGCACGTCGACGGAACCTGCCGGCCCCAGTTCGTCAGCAAATCGACGAACCCCAAATACCACCGTCTCATCGACCTCTTCCGCGTTCAGACCGGCATCCCCCTCGTCATCAATACCTCTCTGAACAGGCGCGGGGAACCTATGGTCTGCTCGCCACGGGACGCGCTCCTGATGTTCAAGGAGAGCGGACTCGAATACCTGGCGATGGGGGACCTCCTGATCAGGAAATGAAAAAACGGTCCTTCACGCAAAGCAGCACCTGGCAGATCCTCTTCGGCGATACCATCGTACCGCGCTGCGTGCCGTTACCTTACCGCGCGTACCTTTTGACGAAAAAATTACAGCGCAGTTGCGGCAAGCGCCTTGGGGATAGGAGACGCAAGCCGGCCTTACCGGACCCCTCCCAAGCCGCGCCGGATTCCTCCCCGCGGGAGCCCTTCGTGAAGGAGGCGCGTCTGGGAGGACAAAACAGTCCCTTGATCAATAAGACGCTCTCGGCCATCGACGAAGACCTGTCCCGGCCGGAAGTCGCCGCCGTCGTCGAGGACCTGGAACGGCTCAGGGCCCTGCTTGAAAAGAAAGGATGCCGTCCCACTTCGGCCGCCGGAAGCTTCAAGCAGAAAGATTTCGTTCCCTCAAAGGAAAGATACAAACTCTGGGAAAACGCGTGGCTCCTGACGCACATGCCTCCCGCCGCCAACGAGGAGATCCTGGATGTCGGCGGCGCCTCGACGCTCTTTTCCTTTTACCTGGCCTGGAGGGGGGCGCGTGT
>CAZCSY010000088.1:0-6179 GCA_964501505.1 uncultured Planctomycetia bacterium | reverse complement strand
ATATTTTTTTGATGTATTTGTCCTCATTGTAAAATTCCTGCTGAGGTATCCTGATAAGATAATTTATATTGATGAAGTTATCATGGTTCTTTTAACGCTAAGTATCGGTTTAGCGATCTTCGCTTGGCGCCGATGGCTGGAATTAAAAAAGGAAACAGCCGAACGTATAAAACAACAAGAAGAACTCCTCAGACTTACTGCTACACAGGCAGAAGTAGAAAGAATTATTAGTAAGCAACTTCGTAATGATATGGACCAAATGAAACAGGATGTGCGAGAAATTCTTCACCTGCTCATTAACAAACTCAAGAGATAGATTTAATTAATCCTAGAGTTGTCTGGAAACGGTCCAGGGTCAGGATAGCAGGAGGAGGGGAAAATGAAAAAAAGATGCTGCAGGTGTAAGATGATAACGGCCGTTGCGTTAGGATTTATTCTATATCTTGGACTCTGGGAACCTTCGGCCCATGCCGATGATTTCACCAAGGATTTTTTTATAACTTCACCAAAATATTCCGAGCATTTGGTCTATACGCGGCAAGATCCTCCTTTTATGATGAAGGCACCCGGAGGATGGTACATGGCCATGCGGCGGCCGGAAACGCCGCCAAGCCCGACAGGAGTATACTTTTTTAAGCATGATCCCGAAGAAGAAGGGAAGAAAGGGAATTTGACAACACCCTATATCGTGATAGATTTTTTCAGGAACAAGGACATCCCATCCGCCATGGATTATGCCTTGCAGACGGTGGCCCAACTGAAGAAAGAAGGCCTGGTTATCCTGGCCGAAGCGCAGGAGTTCAAGGCAGGCGGAGAATCAGGAAGCCATTTTGTCACAAAGGGAACGCTTATGGAGGGCGAAGAGATCATCGACAATTATATCTTTGTCGACACATACAGAGTGATCTTCATTTCCGTTCTGTGTAAACCGGACGAATTCGAGGGGGCGAAGAGTGAAATACGTCAAGCCATGGATTCGATCAGGTTTAGCACGGTCTTCCCGGATGCAAAAGGAAAATAGGGACAGTTCCCTTTTGTCTTCGTCGGTTATAAACGAGTTTCAAAATTCCCCGCAGATCAGGCTAACTCATAGTTAGGGCATTCGTTAGCGTAAGGAATATCCCTGCCTCCTCTGAAAACAGCCAGTTGCGAAATGCGTCGCACAGGAGGAGCCCGCTTAGAGGGCCCAGCGCATCAACGCTGGGCCTTTCTGCTTCTGGCGGCCCCGCGAGGAAAAGGGGGTTGTTAAGGGGGAGCGCCATGGGTGAACGGACGCACAAAGCGATCCTCACGGGATCTTATTTTGCTTAGGCGGACTTAGAAAAAACAGGAGCGTTTCTTCTATCTAAAACGTCTTTCCTGTTCGTTGTGATATAATAAATGTCCCTTGCCATGAATCAGAAAAACCATCTTACACAAGGATCCGTCGCAGGAAAGCTCATTTCACTTACCATACCCATGGTATTCGGCATGCTTTCAATGGTGCTGTTTAACCTTGTCGATACTTTTTTTGTTTCTTGGTTGGGCACGCAAGAATTGGCAGCCATGGGTTTTACCTTTCCGGCCGTTATGTTCGTTGCAAGCGTCGGGTTGGGGTTTGGCGTTGCGACGTCCTCGGTAGTTTCACGCGCCATCGGCGGGGGCGATTATCATCAGGTGCGGCGCCTTACCACCGACAGCCTCATCATTTGTTTTTCTCTTGTGGTTATTTTTGTAGTTTTAGGATTGCTTTCGATGGATGGACTGTTTCGCTTGTTAGGTGCCGAGGACCGGACCCTGACGTTAGTCAAACAGTATATGCGTATTTGGTACCTGGGCGTCGCTTTTGTCGTTATTCCCATGGTAGGCAACAGCGCGATCAGGGCCTGTGGTGATACGCTTTTTCCCAGCCTGATCATGATCGCCTCAACGATCGTCAACGTTGTTCTGGATCCCCTGTTGATCTTCGGGCTCTGGGGTTTTCCGCGTTTAGGGTTAGAGGGAGCCGCCATCGCCACGGTCATCGCTCGCGCCGTAGGCCTGGTATTTTCTTTTCTGATCTTGCATTTTAGGGAAAAGTTAATAGACTTTACCTTGCCGTCTCTTCGGGAGTTCATCGATTCAGTAAGAAAAATTTCTTACATCGGGATTCCTTCAGCGGTATCTCGACTGCTTATGCCGATCAGGATGGCGGTCATCCTGCGCCTCGTTGCCGGATTCGGGGCTGCTGCCGTAGCCGCCTTCGGCGTCGCCATCAAGATTGAAATGTCCGTATTCCTGGCGATCATGGCTTTGGCGACGGCCTTGATCCCTTTTGTGGGCCAGAACTTGGGCGCAAAGAATTTCAGCCGCGTCCAAGAAGCGGCAAAAAAAGCAAATACATTCTCACTGCGGTTGGGATTGGGCAGTTTTGTCGCGTTGGTGGCGCTCGCCGTCCCTTTAGGGAATTTGTTTGGAAGAGATATCGAGGTGGCGAGGCAAATTACGCGGTATTTATGGATCATGCCTATAAGCTATGGCCTGCTGGGTTGTCTCTTCTTGACAGTCTCCGTTTTAAATGCGATGAATAAGCCCCTGTTGGCTACCGGGTTGGATTTAGTGCGGGTGTTTGTGCTCTATATTCCGCTGGCCGTAATAGGGAGTCGGCTGGCAGGATTAACCGGATTGTTTGCGGGGTTATGTTTGGCGAATTTGGCGGCGGGGACACTATCGCTCATCTTAGGGCGGTTCTCCCTTCAAGACTCTCGCATCATCATATAACCCATTCCTCTTGTCGGGACGAAGGGGGTGTCCGTGACCCCGGTCCCGCAGGGCTCGGGCGTATTGACAGGGGCTCGGATTAAGAGTATGATTTTTGTGATAATTCATACATTTCATACTTTTGCGTTTCGTCGGACGGACAGTCAAGGAGGCAGCGATGAAGAAATCCCCGGAGGTCTACGGTACCGTCACCATCGGCCAGAGAGGCCAGGTGGTTATCCCCATGAAGGCGCGCAAAGCCCTTAAGATAAAACAGGGGGACCAGCTGATCGTGATGGCCGGTCCGCCTGGCAGGAAGAACATCATCCATCTTATCCCCGTCGCCCATATTTCGGATTTCTTGAGATATTTCGAGGACCGCGTCGCGGCCCTGAAGAAAGAACTTTCCAGGCAGGCAAGTTGATGGGGGCGCAGGGAACTTTTTACCGGATTGGGATGTCTCATATAGGGAGGCGTAAGGGGGTATATGCATAAGTACACGATCACGATAGGTTTTTTTGTTCTCAGCGCCCGTCTTGGCGTTTCCGCCTTTGCCGCAGAGGCCCAAGACACGCTCACCTGGGATGAGTGTATCGTTGAAGCCTTCAAGAACAACCCGGACCTTGCCGCCGCGAAGGAACAGATCATGCAGGCACAAGCCGATAAAAATATAGCCAAGAGCGCTCTTCTGCCGCAGATATCGAGTCAACTGAGCGGGAAAAAATCAAAAACCGCCCCCCAGAAAGAGGTCAACGCTTATGCCTATAGCCTAACTGGACAACAGCTGTTGTTCGACGGCCTCAAGACCCCCGCGGACATCGCCGCCGCCGGGTACACGCTCGACGCGCAGCAGTATGATTATGCCGTTACTTCCTCGAACGTGCGCCTGAATCTCAGGGTAGCCTTTTCCTCGCTCCTGCGGGCCCAGGAGCTCATCGCGTTGACCGAAGAGATAGCGCAGAGAAGGAAAGAGAACTTGGAGCTGGTGCAGGCCCGATACGATTCCGGAAGGGAACACAAAGGGGCCCTGTTGACCGCTCAGGCGGATCTCGCCGAGGCCGAGTTCGAGGTCGCGCAGGCCGTTCGCAATCTGGTGCTGGCGCAGCAGGGATTGGCAAAAGCGCTCGGCCGTCAGACCAAAGAGTTTCTTGGCGTCAAGGGGAGCTTCGATGTCGAGAACGCGGACCGGCAGAGACCGGATTGTGCCGTGTTGGCGGATACGACGCCGTTTTTAAGAGAACTGACCGCCAGAAAAGAAGCGGCCCGCCTGGGGTATTCCTCCGCCAAGGCCGACTTCTTCCCTCAGGTCTATCTGAGTGGTTCTGTAGGCAGGACGAACGATGCGTGGCCGCCGCAGAATGACGCGTGGTCGGCGGGGGTGACGTTGTCTTTGCCGCTCTTTGAAGGGGGCCGCAGGATCGCGCAGGCCCAGAAGGCTCGGTCCGGATACACGCAGGCCCAGGACGAGGAACGCAGCGGTCGGGACGGCGTTATCTATACGCTGGAAAAAACGTGGAAAGATTTTCAGGATGCCATCGATACCGTTTCCGTGGAGCAGAAGTTCCTGGAGGCGGCCGTGGAGCGGGCCCGGATCGCCAATGCGCAGTACTCTTCCGGGCTTATCACATTCGACGACTGGATCATCATCGAGAACAATCTGGTCAGCGTCAAGAAGGCGTATCTGGATGCCCAGGCCGATCTATTGGTCGCTGAAGCGTATTGGGTCCAGGCACAGGGAGGAGTGTTGGAATATGTCCAGAAATAAGGTTATGACGATACTCTCAGGCGTTGTCATCGTAGCCGTCCTGTTCTTTTTTTACAGAGCGAAAAACAACACACACGCTAAAGCCGAGACTCAGGAGATACACCCTTTCCTGGGGGATATCCGGCTTACGATCACGACGACCGGCATCGTCGAGCCCCAGAACCGTCTTGAGATCAAGCCCTCGATCAACGGGCGCGTCGAAAAGATCCTCGTCCAGGAGGGGGATGCCGTAAAAAAGGGCGATATCCTGGCATGGATGAGCTCGACCGAACGCGCCGCCCTGGTCGATACGGCGGGCTTTAGCGGAGACGAGACCCGTCAATACTGGGAAAATGTCTACAAGGAGACCCCGATCATCGCGCCTATCGACGGAGAGGTCATCGTTCGTTCGGTCGAGCCGGGACAGACGGTGACGACGGCCGATACCGTGCTGGTGTTGTCCGATCGCCTGATCGTGAGCGCCCAGTTCGACGAGACCGATATCGGGCGCGTCAAGGTCGGCCAGAAAGCGATCATCTCACTCGATGCGTATCCCGACAATAAGATCAAAGGCGTCGTCGATCATATCGCGTATGAATCGAGCATCGTCAATAACGTCACTATTTATGACGTGGATATCGTCCCTCAGGAGGTCCCCGCTTTTTTCAGGTCCGGCATGAGCGCTAACGTCGAGGTCGTCGAGAAAGAAGGGCAGGGCGTCCTGGTGGTTCCCGTGGAGGCCCTCCGGGAAGACAGGAACGGGGCGTTCGTGATGGTGAAGGAAAAACCGAGAGCGGCCGTCCAAAAGAGGTCGGTGACCATCGGCCTGCGTGATGAGAAAAACGCGCAGGTCCGCTCGGGCCTGTCGACCTCCGACGTTGTTGTCATACAAAATCAATCGTTTTCACTCAAGAAGAACATGACCGGGACGAATCCGTTTATGCCGTCCCGCTCAAGATGATGATAGAGCTAAAAGAAGTTTCCAAGACCTACCATGCCGATACCGTGCCGGTCTACGCGCTGCGCGGTGTCTCCGTGACGATCGCCAAGGGTGAATTTGTCGCCATCATGGGTCCGTCGGGTTCGGGCAAGTCGACGCTTCTTCATCTTTTGGGTTTTCTCGACCGGCCGGACAGCGGCTCATACTTCCTCTGCGGCACGGAAGTCTCGCGCCTGGCGGACGGGGAATTGGCGGCCTTGCGCAACCATTTGGCCGGATTCGTGTTTCAACAATTCCATCTGCTGCCCCGGATCACCGCCTTCGAGAACGTGGAACTGCCGCTTATTTATGCGGGTAAAAAAGAGACGCAAGGCCCGGCCCAGAAAAAGCTGGAAGCGGTGGGATTGGCGCCGCGACAAAAACACAGGCCCAACGAGCTTTCCGGCGGCGAACAGCAAAGGGTGGCCATCGCCCGGGCGCTGGTCAACGATCCCCTTATTATCTTCGCGGATGAACCCACCGGTAATCTGGACACCAAAAGCGAAGAAGAGATCCTTGGGATCCTCAGATCACTGAACGAACAGGGCAAGACGGTCATCATGGTTACCCATGAAAAAGAGCTCGCCGCGTGCGCCCAGAGGATCATCACCATGCGGGACGGCAGGATCGTCTCCGATGAATATAAAGAAAAAAAGAGTCCCTCCCGAGACGACGCGGCGCTTGAGATCCGCCTGGACGATATTGTCTCAAAGAGACATTCCGCTATCGGCCAGATGG
>CAZCSY010000087.1:0-6292 GCA_964501505.1 uncultured Planctomycetia bacterium | reverse complement strand
CCCTGCCCTCCAAGGACCTCATCATCCGTTTCTTCGAGATGCCCCAGATCCCCAACTCCGAGATCGTGGCGGGAATCAACTTTGAGATGAAGAAGTACGTCCCCTTCAAGGTCGAGGATCTCTCGTATGACTTTCAGTACCGGATCCGGCCGCGGGCCAATATCCTCGAGGTGATCCTGTGCGGCATGCGCCGCGAGGGGCTCAACCGTTATCAGAGTCTCTTCAAACAGCTGGACCTTGATGTCGTCGCGTGCGAACCGAGCCTCTTCAGTCTCTTCCGGCTCCTGGCCGTCCGCGGCAAGATCTCCGCAAATAAGTCGGTCGTCATCCTTGAAGTGGACGAGGACGAGGCCGACATCCTGATCGTCGACAAGGGCTTTCCTTATTTTACGCGCGATATCCGCCTCCTGGGATTCGGCAAAGGCGGCGGTGCCGAAGGCGACTCGGAGGGGATGTTGTACCGTCTCGTGAACGAGGTGCGCGTCTCGATGGATTATTTCCGCCGGCAGTTCATGAAAAAGGATATCGACGAGATGCTGATCCTGTCGCGTCAGGGGAGGACCGAGTGGGCCGAGCACTTCCACCGCGAGCTGGGTTTGAAGACCCACGTCGTTGCGGCGAAGGATTTCTTTAAAGGCAAGGACGTGCCCGAAGACATGATCTTTGACGTCTTCAAGGCCTGGGGGGCGTCGTGTCGGCACCTGCGGTCTTCGTTGATCACCCTGAACCTGTCCAAACCGGAGAAGGCTGACGCGATGTCGACGGTCCTGGTGGGGCTCGCGAGTCAGAACGCCGGACAGGCCCTGTTGAATTTCACCCAGCAGTCCCGGGGGTCGTTGATCAAGGGCGCCGTCATCGGGGGGATCCTCGTGGCGATCGGCTACGGCATGGGGTTTTCGAAGTTATATCCCCTCGAAAAAGAACTGCTCGTCAAGACCGTCGTGCAGCCGCCCTTTCTGCCTGGCCTGGACCTT
Organism: uncultured Planctomycetia bacterium; assembly: GCA_964501505.1. Taxonomy (GTDB): domain Bacteria; phylum Omnitrophota; class Gorgyraeia; order Velamenicoccales; family Velamenicoccaceae; genus CAZCSY01. The sequence goes on along the minus strand of CAZCSY010000087.1, from coordinate 5,318 downwards.
TCAACGCTGGAGACCATCGAGCAGAGCGAGTGTGATCTGATCGCGAAGAAGAAGTCTTGGAGGGATGCGATCGATGCCGCTCAGGCCCAGGACATCCTGGTTGATCTTCCTCACCTCTTGCCAAAGGGGGTTTGGGTGGTGCGCATCTATTTTTCCTCAGAGAATAGATACCTTGAGCTGGAGTGCGCCTCCTATGACGCCGAGCCGCGCCAACGCCTGGAACTCATGAATGATTTTCTCGCGCGCCTGAAGGAGGACGCGACCTTTGACAAAGAGTATGCCCATATCGAGCTCGTCTCGTACCGGGAGAAAGAGGAGAATGGCATCGCCTATTTGACCTTTAAGATCGTTTGCAGTTCGGCAACAAAGAAAGACACGTATGCTCAACCCGTCACTTTTTAAAAAACATCAGGAGACGCTGGTCGTCATCGGCGTCGTGTTCGCGGCTCTATTCCTAGCCAAGAAGACCTATGACTTTCAAATGGCCAGGGTCGGGTTGGTTAAGGAGAATATCCGCAAGGAAGAGCAGGAGGCCATAACCCTGGACCGCATCGTTATCTTGAACGAGCGGCTGGAAGAGTTGAGGAAATACGGCTGGCCTTCGCCGGACTTTGCCTCGGTCGTCGAGGTCTTGTCGCAGCTCGGGCAAGAGGCGGGCATGCGCGTTCAGGATATCACGCCGTTGCAAAAAGAGGACGAGGCGCATATGCTTACCATACCCTTTTTTCTCAATGCCGCTACGACGTATCGGGGCCTGGCGAGATTCCTGCTGGCTGTCCGGGCCCTTCCCCAACTTTTACGGGTGCACGAGGTGACGTTGAGCCCTGACAGCTCCGAGGAGCAGGAGGGCTACGAGGTGATGTTGAAGATGAACCTTAAGGGCGAGGCGTTCTATTTCAAATAAGGCTGTTATGAGATTTTTGTCTTTACTGATCGTCGGTTTGCTGGCCGTACCGCCAGGCAACGTCCTCGCCCAGGAGGCCCCTTTGGTTCCTCCCGAGGCGGCCCGGCAGGGGGAGGATAAAGCTCAGGAAGCGGCGGCGCCCGAGCTTTCCTTTCGCGACCCGTTTCGGTCTTTCCTCCCTTATGACGTCGCTCAGCAGAACGGGGTGGAGGGATCGGCGTTAGGGGAGGATGCCCAGGCTTCGATTCCCAAGGAAGAGATACTGGATCTGTCGCAATTCTCGGTCGCGGGCCTCGTCTGGGGGATCGAAGAGGCGCGCGCCATCATCAACGGGGAGATCGTGGCGGTCGGGGATACGATAGGGGAAGCGCAGGTCCTGCGCATCGACCGCGACGGTATCCTTTTTGGTTTTCATGGACGCGAGTACCTTCTCAAAAGAAACCTTTGACGGATCAGGAAAAAGCGGAGGGCCGGATCATGAAACGATATCGCAATAAGGTGAGACGCGCGGTGGGCCGCGTCGCAACGCTGCTCGTCCTGGGGGGCGGGTGGTGTCTGGTTTCCTCAACCCTCGCGCAGGATTTTGACTTCTACGCGACGGATCTCATCGCCCAGGAGTCCTATAAGAAGATTTCCATGGATTTCCGTGATGCGAACCTCAAGGATATCCTGAAGATTTTTTCAGAGCAGTCGGGCCTGAACTTCATCGCCGCCCAGTCCATCCAGGACCGGACGGTGACGCTCTACCTGGATGCGGTGCCGCTCAACGACGCCCTGAAAAAGATCATGGACGCCAACAACCTGACCTATGAGCTGGATCCCGGCAGCAACATCTTCATCGTCAAGGAGACGGGTCGACCGGATCTCGAATTGGTCACGCAGGTCTATACCTTGCGCTACGCGCGTCTCAAGTCATCGAAGCTGCAAAAGCGCATCGACGAAGGACCGAGCGCGGGGGCAGGGTTGGCGCAGCAAGAAGAGGCGAAGCAGGCGACAGGGGCCGAAGACGCGGATGTCGGGATCGAGGCGACGGTGAAGAACGTCCTCACGGACAGCGGCAAGCTGATCGCCGATGCGCGGACGAACAGCCTGATCGTCACGGACGTGGCCGCACAATTCGATGTTATCGAGAAGGTCATCCGGTTCCTGGACACGCCCGTCCCGCAGGTCATGATCGAGGTGGAGATGCTCGACGTCTCAAAGAGGACCATGGACGAGTTGGGCGTGGACATGACGTCCAGCCTCTTGTCGCTCCAGGGGGCTTCTCGAGACACGCGCTTTCCCAATTTCTTCGCAGACAGTTCCCCGATTCACGAGAACGGTATTTCCAGCCTGGAGGATGGGACAGCCCCCGCTTATAAATACGGGACGCTCACCGCCGAGGTCTTTACGGCTACCCTGGATTTCCTGAGAACGGACACGCGGACGAAGTTTTTGGCGCGACCGCGGATCCTGACCATGAGCAACGAGACCGCGGAGATCAAGATCGCGACCAACGAGGCCATCGGGCAGAACCAGGTCACGACCTCTGCCGGGGGTGTGTCGACGACCACCATCGAGGCGGAACGGTTTGAGACGGGCGTCCTGATGAAGGTGACGCCCCAGGTGGATTCCGAGGGGGGCCATGTGACCATGTTTCTCGAGCCGACAGTGGTGGAATCAAAGACAGGGGCGACCTTCGCCGGGACGACATACAAGGACCCGGAGGTACGCTCGGCGGTCGCCACGCTGATGATAGAAAACGGCGAGACGATCGTCGTGGGGGGGCTCATCCGCACGAAAGAAGAAAAGACGGAAAAAAAGTGGCCCATCCTGGGCGATCTTCCCCTGATCGGCATGATGTTTCGTCACAAGGACGAGACGCACGAGGAACGCGAACTGCTCGTCTTCATCACGCCCCACATCATCGGCTCCAAGAATGCCGTGGCCCTGGCCCAGGACAAGATGATTCTTCCGGGGGACCTCTTTTGCCCGTTCCGGGAGCAGGTCCCCGCCGTCTCGCGGAAACGAAAGGTTGACAGCTACCTGGAGCGGTGGGAAAATTGATGAGGCCTTTGGTCATCTCAAGGCGAAGGTCTTTTTTTAGGATATCATGGCACGAACCTATCTGAAGCTCGGCGAGATCCTCCTCAAAGAAGGCATCATCACGCAGAAACAACTGGATGAGGTCATCAATATCCAGGCGAAGGAGGGGGGGCGTTTCGGCGAGATCCTCCTCAGGCTGGGATTCGCCACCGAGGAGGATGTCGTGGTGGCGCTCGGCAAGCAGCTGAACCTGCCCTACGTCTCCATGGGGGCGGGCCTCCTGAAGCCGGCCCTGGACCAGAATCTCGATGCGGCCATCCCCAAGGAGTTCGCGGTCAAGAATGCCGTCCTGCCGTTGTCCAGGACCATGGACTCGATCACCTGCGCCATCACCGATCCTCTGGACGTTATCCTGATCGACAACCTGCGTAAACTCGTGGGCTGTGAGATCAATCCCGTCATCGCCACGAAGTCCGAGATCCTCAAGGCCATCGAAGAGTTTTACGGCAAGCGCGACATCCTGAAGGCGGCCGTCAAGGATTCTTACAGGACCGTCGGAGACTTCCGGCCTGCCGAAGACTTCCAGCCCGAGGAGTTGAGCATTGACCGCCTGATTGCCCGGGCGGAAGAGGCGCCGGTGGTCAAGCTCGTCGATCTCATCGTCAAGCAGGCGATCGACGAGCGCGCCTCCGATATCCACATCGAGCCGTTTCAGGAAAAGATCAGCCTGCGCTACCGCATCGACGGGATCCTGCACGAGATTCCGCCGCCGGCCCGCCACCTGCACTTGCCGATCATCTCGCGCGTCAAGATTCTCTCCAAGCTCGACATCGCCGAGAAGCGCCTGCCGCAGGACGGCGGTTTCCGGGTGCGCATCGAGGGCCGCGATATCGACCTGCGCGTCTCCGTCATGCCGACCATCTACGGCGAGAAGGTCGTCCTGCGTATTCTGGATAAGGAAGGGGTGGTGCTTGATCTCGATCAGATGGGGTTTTTCCCGCAGCAGCTCGAGGAGTTCCGCAAGGCGATGTATTCGCCGTACGGCCTCATCTTCATCACCGGCCCGACGGGTAGCGGCAAGTCGACGACCCTGTACGCCGTCCTGACCGAGGTCAAGACCCCGAAGAAGAACATCGTCACCGTCGAGGATCCTTGTGAGTATCACCTGGATGGGATCAATCAGGTGCAGATCAAGCCCGAGATCGGCCTGACCTTTGCGACGGCGCTGCGGAGTTTCCTGCGTCAGGACCCCGACATCATGATGGTCGGCGAGGTGCGCGACCTCGAGACCGCCCAGATCTGCGTGCGCTCCGCGTTGACCGGCCACCTCGTCTTGAGCACACTCCACACGAACGATGCGCCGTCGGCCGTGACGCGCCTCATCGATATCGGCGTCGAGCCTTACCTCCTGATGCCGTCGCTTCTGATCATCGTGGCGCAGCGCCTGGTCCGTAAGCTCTGCCTCCACTGCCGGGAGGCCTACGAGCCGACACCCGAAGAGCGCGAGCGCTTCGGTTTTACCGAACTCATCTACCGGGCCAAGGGATGCGAGAAGTGTAACCACTTCGGCTACAGGGGGCGCACGTGTATCAGCGAGGTCTTCTACGTGAACGACGCCATCCGTAAATACATCGTTCCGGGCGTCAATGCCGAGCAGCTCAAGGAGCTCGGACGCCAGCAGGGCATGCTGACGCTTTTTGACAGCGGGATCAAGAAGGTCAAGGAAGGCGTGACGTCGCTCGATGAGGCGTTGAGCGCAACGGTGGGGGTGGGGGGTGCCTAGGTTTTCTTACATCGGCCGCAAGCGCAACGGCGAGCGCGATACCGGGATCGTCGATGCCCTCTCCCCGGACGAGGCGGTTCTCCAGCTGCAACAGAAGGGGCTGATCGTTACTTCTATGCTGCCCCTTGAGATGACGCAGCAGGAGGCGGGGGCGGTGCCCCGGCGCATCGCGAGCCGGAAGAAGTCTCAGTTCACCCACAGCGGGGTGCGCAGCACGGATATGGTCGTCATGGCCCGCCAATTGGCACTTCTGCTCGGCGCGGGCGTGAGTCTTTTGCGCTGTCTTGACATCATCAGCAAGCAGGTCGATAGTAAGAATCTCTTTAATGTCATGGGCCAGATCCGGCAGGAGATGGAGGGCGGCCGGACGCTGCGCGATGCCATGGCCAAGTTCCCGAAGGTCTTCGCCCCCCTATGGCTTAACCTCGTGGAGACGGGGGAGGCGAGCGGCAACCTGCCCATGGTGCTGGAGAAGCTGGCCTATTACCTGGAAGAGGCGATGGCCTTCCGGCGCAAGATCCTCTCGGCCCTGCTCTATCCCGCCATCCTCCTTTTTATCTCCGTGTCGGCCGTCATGTTCTTCGTGATGAAGATCGTCCCGACCTT